>NZ_JBEYXJ010000006.1:0-140432 GCF_040645015.1 Streptomyces sp. NPDC046881
TCGTCCAGCCGCTTCCGCCCCTGCAACGACTCGGGCAGCAGCGGCCGGACGAACTCCCACTCGGCATCGGACAGTTCATGGCGACGTATCACGACACCATGATCCACCAACGCTGATCATTTGAAGACACCGCCTAGCGGGCGACCGTCTCCAGGTACAGCTTCACGTACCGGGCCGCGTCCACCTCCAGGGCCACGTCGATCAGGGCCCGTTCGCGGCCGCCCTCGTGGATCTCGGACTCGCCGAGGCGGGGCCGGCGGTCGACGACGGTCTGGCCGCGGGTCGGGCCGGGGGCGAGGGAGACCTCGACCGGGAGCAGGCGGGTGGTGATGCCCGCCGGGTCGGCGACCGCGCACACCGCGCCGGCGTCGCCGAGCCCGCCCGCCTCCTCGGCCTCCGGGGGCTCGCCCTGGTGGGCCGGCCGGTGGGCGAGCAGCTCGCCGGCCAGGCGGGTGCCGGGCTCGGCGCTGGTGCGCAGCCGGTGCACCTCGGCGCTGTCCACGACGACCTGCCGGAACACGTCCAGGCCGTACATGGTGATCGGCACCCCGGCGGTGAGCAGGATCGCCGCGGCCTCCGGGTCGTGCCAGACGTTGAACTCCGCGACCGCGGTGGCGTTGCCGGTGGCCACCGCGCCGCCCATGAACACGATCCGCTCGATGTTCCGGGTCACCTCCGGGTGGGTGCGCAGCAGCAGGGCGATGTTCGTCAGCGGCGCGGTCGGGACGAGGGTGACCGGGCGCGGGGAGGCGAGGATCTCGCGGTGCAGCAGGGTGACGGCGTCGACGGCCACCGCCGTCCGGGCGGGCGCGGGCAGCCCCAGGTCGCCCATGCCGTCGGCGCCGTGCACGGGGGCGGAGCGGGCGGGCTCCAGCAGCGGGCGCTCGGCGCCGCGCGCCACCGGGATGTCGGGGGCGCCCGCCTGTTCCAGCACGGTGAGGGTGTTGCGGACCACCCCGTCCACGTCGGTGTTCCCGGCCACGCAGGTCACCGCCCGCAGGTCGAGTCCCGGGTGGCGCACGGCGAACAGCAGGGCCAGGGCGTCGTCGACCCCGGTGTCGCAGTCGATGATCACGGGGATGGGCTGACCGGTCACGGCGGACTCCTTCCGTTGTGCCGACGATAGATCAGGCCGGGCCGCCGTGACCGGGTCGCGGGCGGCGGTCGTCCGGTGGTGGTGGGGGCCGCCTCCCGGGTGCGGGTCCGTGCCGGCCGGTCGCGCGGCTCCCCGCGGCCCTCGGGCGGGCGGACTGCGGCTCGGCCGGGAGGCGCGGGCGTTCCCCGGGAAGGCCCGGCGCCCTCACCCGTACGGCGCGGAGCGCTGGTGGGCCGCCCGGGCCGGTGGTGCCGTGAGATCAGGCACCCCGCCGGCCGCACGCAGCCCAGGAGGCACCGATGTCCCCCGCGATACGCGCGATCTACGACCGCATGCCCCGTGGCGTCGCCCTCTCCCTGCTCGCCGCCGGTCTGCTCACCGCCGGCGGCTGCGCGGCGCTCACCCTGAAGTACCCCGAGAGCGCCCCGTACCCGCTGCCCACGGTGGACCGGCCGAGCCGGTCGGCGAAGGCGTCCCCACGGGCCGACGGGTCCACGCTCAGCGACGAGCAGGCGCAGGCCGCGCTGATCAACCAGACCGATCTGGGCGCCCCCTGGACGGCCACGAGCGGCGCGGCCACCTGGCGGGACGGGCTGCTGAAGACGCACACCGCGGTCGCGGAGTGCCAGGGGCTGCTGGACGCGCTGTACAGCGACGAACTCCTCGGCGCCCCGGCCCGGATCGCCGTCGGCCTGGACGACGCCGACACCGACGCCCAGCTCCGCTACCAGATCGCCGCCCGCCGCCCGGCCGACGTCGACGCCGTGCTCGCCTGGCTGCGGACGCTGCCGGCGCGGTGCGCGCGGTTCACGGCCACCACGGAACTGGGGCTGGTGGAGGACGTCCGGGTCGTGGACGCCCCGCTGCCGGAGGTCGGGGACGCCCGCCAGGGCCTGCGCGTCACCCTCGCCACGACGACACCGGACGACCAGGAGTACCTGCTCACCATGGACGTGGCCGCCGTCCGGGTCGGCGAGGACGCCTTCGCCCTCACCAACGCGGGGCTCGGCGACGTGCCGAACGAAGCGACGCAGACCGCCGTGCAGATCGGCGCGCTGCGCCTGGCGGACATCCGCAGGCAGGGGCGGGCGCAGGTCTGAGGGTCACAGCGGGGGCTGGGCCGGGGCCGGGCCCAGGGTGGTGGTGCCGGGTGCGGTGCGGTGGCCCAGGCCGGTGCGGTAGGCGTCCAGGGCGGCCTCGATGCGGCCGGTGCGGCGCAGCAGGTCGCCCAGCAGCCGGCACAGGTCGGCGAGGTCGCCGGCGGCACCCGCGCGTTCCAGCAGGCTCAGGGCGCGGACGTAGTGCTCCTCCGCGGCCTCGGTGTCCCGGGCGTCCTCGGCGATGATGCCGAGCAGGCGGTGCGCGGCGGCGGCGTGCACGGCGCCGCGTTCGGAGGAGAAGTCGCCGAGGACGCCCTGGAGGAGTACGGCGGCCTCCTCGGAGCTGCCCCGGCGGTGCAGCACGTCGGCGAGTTCGACGGCGGCCTGGCTGCGGTACAGGGCGGCCCTGGTCTCCGACAGCATGGTGTACGCCTGCCGCAACTCGGCCTCGGCACGGTCGAGTTCGCCGTCCTGGGCGTAGACGTAGCCGCGCATCCAGTGGCAGTTGGCCAGTTCCGTGCGCAGGCACAGCTGCCGGTACAGCTCGGCCGCCTTGGCCAGGGAGGCGTCGGCCTCGGCGACCCGGCCCTCGGCGAGCAGGGTCCGGGCGACCGAGCGGTGCATCCGGGCGATCAGCGCGGGGTCGCCGGCCCGCGGGGCGAGCGCGAGGGCGAACTCGGCGGCCTGGGCGGCGCGGGCGTGGGCGCCCATGTCCATGTAGGGGCCGATGACGCTGGCGTAGAGCAGCAGCAGCGCGTCGGGGTCGTGCAGTCCGCCGCGGTTCAGCTCGTCGAGGGTGGACTCCAGGAGGTAGACCGCGTAGCGCAGCTCGCCGGCCAGGTAGTGGGCGACGGCCCGGCCGCGGACGGCGGGGACACGCGCCGGCAGGGTCTCGCCGGCCAGCCGCTCCTCGGCCTGCTCGAAGTACTCGCGCGCCTCGGTCAGGTCCCCGGTCTGCAGGGCGCACTCGCCGAGTCCGAGCAGTGCGGCGGCCTGTTCGCGGTCGAGTCCGTGGGCCTCCGCCTCGGCGCGCAGCACGGCGTACCGGGCGGCGGCCTCCTCGGCCCGCCCGTCGGCGAGGACGCGCTGGGCCTCGGTGAGCCGCAGCCGCAGACCGGTGGCGAGGTGGGCGGGCCGGCCGACGGCCAGCTCCTCGAAGGCGACGCCGAGCCGGTCCGCGATGTGCCGTAACGCCTCGTCGGAGGCGCGGGCCCGGCCGGCCTCCAGGGTGGAGATGTAGGCGGGCGTGTACGCCGGTTCCGCCAACTGGCGTTGTGTCAGTCCCCGTTGGGCGCGCAACCGCTGCACCCGCCGCCCGATGACCTCCGGCTCGTCCCGTTCCGCCATGCCTCGCGTGCCCCCCAACTCGCCCGACCACCCTTGCCGTTGACCCGGGCAGCCCCTAGGTTAAACGGCGGATTAAGCATGCTTAACAGGCCGCTGTTGTGTTGCGAGGTCACCGTGCCCGGACGTCCATCCGCACCCTACGCACGCCCCACCGCACGGAGGGCCGTAACCGCCGCGGTGATCGCCGCGGCGGCCCTCCTCCTGGCAGCGAACGCCGGCCCGGCGAGGGCGGAAGGCCTACAGAGCCCGCACGAAGGCGGCCCAGGCCCGAGGGTCCACAGCGAGGTGTCCCGAGTCGGGCTTCTTTGAGTCACGGACGGCGACGAGGGTGGGGAGATCGGCGACTTCTACGCACTCGCCGCCGGTGTTTCCGCTGTGGCTGGACTTGCGCCACGCCGCGTGGCCGACGACAGCGCACTCGACGCAATCGCCGCCGTTGGTGCCGCTGTACGAGGACTTACGCCACTGAGCGAGGGCCAGATCCACGTTGCTCTGCATAGCGTTCCTCCATCACGCGCGCGATCAGGTCGGCCGAGGCCTCTGGCGAGAGGGCGGTGGCCTGCAAGCGAGCGTAACCGACCGAACGCTCCCTGATTACTCGCGGATTGGCGGTCATGTGCCCCTGGTCGTAGCTCTCGCAGTAGAAGAGGTCCGGGTGGTCCTCGAAACGCAGCACGTTGAACGACCCCATCATTCCGGTGTGTGCGCCCACGGAATGTGGCAGTACCTGGATGTGCACCCACGGGTTGCCCCGGAAGCTCAACAGGTGACCGAGTTGATCACGCATCACGTCCCGGTCGCCGACCATCTGATGCAGCACTGACTCGTCCATGACGACCCACAGCACCGGCGGCTCATCCCGTCGCATGATGCGCTGCCGTTCCATGCGGGCGGCGACCATCTCCTCGACCTCGTCCGGACGGTCCACGCACAGCAGGGCCGCCGCATACGCCTTCGTTTGCAGCAGCCCGTACACGACCTGGCACTGATACGTGGAGATGTACGTAGCCTTCGACTCCATGTCGGCATACGGCTGGAACCACGTCGGCAACTGGCTCCGCAGGACCAGCCCGACCAACCTGGAGAAGAAGCCGTCCGTCATCAGCGCCGCGTCCACCCGCTCGGCGAACTCCCGCGTCGGCACCTTCAGCGTGGTCTCGATCTGGCCGATCAGCGAGCCCGTGCAGAAGACGATCGCGCCGAGTTCCTTCTGCGTGAGCCCCGCTTCCTCCCGTTTCCTCCGCAACTCGGAGCCGAAGTAGTCCAACGGAGACGCGCTGGGGTCGAGCGGACGGATGTTGACCATGAAGAGAGACACCCCCTGCGATCGATCTGTTGCAGAGCGTAACGACCCGCTCTCACGGTTGTCCCGGAATTCACGAAACCCGGTGGCACCGCTGTCAGGGGCATGACCTACTCTTTGCACACTCGCCGCACGAGGCACACACGGCTCATGCACAGGGGGCTCACGTTCGCCGTGCCCTGCGGCTCCCCATGTCTTTCCTTCGTTCCGGGGGGTTCGAATCAGCGTGCGCAAGCGCTCTCTCACGGCCGCCACCACCCTGGCGGTCCTCTTCAGCTCCGCGGCCCTCGCCGCGGCCCCGGCATTCGCCGACTCCGCCCAGCCCCTGCCGGTGCGGCAGACCGGTGACATCGTCGTGGACTCCGTCCACCGGCAGGTCTTCGTCAGCGACCCGCTGAACGGCAAGATCGTCGTCACCGACTACGCCGGCAAGGTCGTCAAGCAGCTCGACACCCGCCTGTCCGGCGTCCAGGGCCTGGAGCTCTCGGCCGACTCCGGCACGCTCTACGCGGCCGTGCAGGACCTCGACGCGATCGCCGTCATCGACACCGCCACCGACACCGAGACCACCCGGTACGAGGTCGGCGACAAGCCGCTCAGCGTGGCCGTCGCGGGCGGCAGGCTGTGGTTCGGCTACGGCGGCGCCACCGCGGGCAACATCGGCTCGGTCGACCTGACCGCCGAGGACCACACGGTCACGCTCGGCCAGGACGCCGGCTGGTACTCCGCGCCGGTGCTGGACGCCGCGCCCGGCTCGACGACGCTCGTCGCGGGCGCGGTCGGGCAGAGCCCGGTGGAACTCGCCTCGTACGACGTCTCGTCGGGCACCGCCACGAAGGTGGCGAGCACCCGCGAGGCGGGCAGCAACCTCGGCGACCTCCAGGTGACCCCCGACGGCAAGGACGTCGTGGTGGCCAGCGGTGCGCCGTACTACCAGCAGGTGTTCCGGACCTCCGACCTCAACGAGGACGGCAAGTACGTCACGGACGCGTACCCCAACTCGGTGGCGATCGCCCCCGACGGCACGATCGCGGCCGGCATCGACGGCTCCTACGACCCGGACGTCTACATCTTCAAGCCCGGCGCCGGCGAGCCGGTCCGCACGTACGACTTCCCGAACACCGGCACCTCCTCGGGCTCCGACCTGCTGGCCCGTGGCGGGCTGGCCTGGGCCGCCGACGGCTCCCGGCTGTTCGCGGTGACCAGCAACAGCCAGGGTGTGTTCTCGCTGCGCGTGCTCAACGCGCCCACCAGGGCGGTCAGCACCGTCACCGTGGACGCGCCGGCCACCGCCACCCGCGCCAAGAAGCTCACCGTGAAGGGCAAGGTCGCCTCCAAGGTGGCCGTCCCGGCCGGCACCAAGCTGACCGTGACCCGTACCGACCTGGAGTCGCCGAAGGGCAAGCCGCTGGCCGCGGCGGTCACCAAGGCCGACGGCACGTTCTCCTTCACCGACACCCCGCCGGCCGGCGGCAAGGTGAAGTACACGGTGGCCTACGCGGGCGACGCCGACCACGCGGCGGCCTCCGGCTCGGACTCCGTCGAGGTGTCCCGCGCCAAGGCGACGCTGACGATCAACAACAACGGCAAGGTGTACTCGTACGGCAAGGACGTCAAGTTCACCGCGCACCTCGGCAGGACGTACAGCAACCGCACGGTGGAGATCTGGGCCGACCCGTTCGGTGCCGACAAGCCGAACAAGCGGGTGAAGACCGGGAAGGTCAACTCCGACGGGAACCTGTCGGTCACCCTGGACCTGAAGCGGGACACCAAGGTCACCGCGAAGTTCGCGGGCGACTCGCGCTACAAGCCGGCGTCGGCGGCCAGCACGGTCGGGGCGAAGGTCAGCATCTCCACGTCGCTGTCCAACCACTACAAGGCGAAGTCGGCGTGGGGACACACGTACTACTTCTTCCACAAGAACAAGAACCCGCTGGTCACGACCAAGATGCCGTGGTACCCGGACCGGGCGCAGAAGTTCGAGTTCGAGGTGTACTACCAGGGCCGCTGGTACCCGGGCGACCCGTCGTACTTCAAGCTGGGCTCCGACGGGGTCTCGCGGGTCAGCATCACCGGCAACCACAGCCAGGACGTCGGCTGGCGGTTCCGGATCCGCTCGTCGTACATCAACGCCTCCTCGGGTGACACCGTGAACTCCACGACGCACGGCGCCTGGAAGTACTTCACCTTCACCCAGTAGCCGCTAGGGGGTGGCCTGGAGCTGGCGCAGCTGCCGCTGGACGTTCTCCAGCGCGCCGCGCCGGCGGCCCGGCACCCTCAGTCGCAACTCCGCGAGCGCGGGCCCGAGTTCACGGGCCCGCGCCGTGTCCTTGATCCGGGTCCACTGGTGGTGCGCCCGGTCCACGGCCGCCTCGACGGCGGGCGCGTCCCCCGCCTGCCCGGCGGCCAGCCGCGTCTGCGCCACACCCAGCCAGGACCGGCAACTGCGCACCGCGTCCCCCGCGAGCATCGCCAGATCGGCCCGCACCTCGCTCCAGTGCAGCGCCTGCTCCGACGCCGCCCCGTACACCCGCACGGCCTCCGCCTCCCACCGCGCCGCAATCCCCTCGGCATCCGCGTGCCGCCCTTCCTGCACGGCAGCACTGATACCGGCATGGGGATCATCGGGGCCGACGTCACCGGGCCGGGGGGCGGGGGCGGCATCGCCGGGCCGGGGGGCGGGGGCGGCATCGCCGGGCCGGGAGGCGGGGGCGGCATCGCCGGGCCGGGGGACCGAGGGGGCTTCGCCCGGGCGGGGGCCGGAGGTTTCTCCGGCAGGAAGGACCGGGGTGGCTTCGCCGATCCCGCCGGAGGCGAGTTCCGCTTCACCGGTTCCGCCGGTTCCGCCGGAGGCGGGTTGCGGGACGGGGCCGCCCGGACGGACCCCTGAGCCAGCGGCCCCGGACCCGCCCGACACGGGCAGCGGGCTGCCGCCTCCTGCCTCCGCTCTACCGGCCGGGCAGCCCGGAACGGACCCGCCCGGCACCCGCGCCGGAGCGTCCACGGGCTCGGAGACCGCCCCGCCCGACAGTGCCTCCCGCACACCGACGCCTGCCGGCGCACCAGGCAGAGGCGCGCTCTCACCGGACCCGGCGGAAGGCCCGCCGTATGCGGGAACCGACCCGCCCGACAGCTCCTGCACACCCACAGCTGCCGGCGCACCCGGCACAAGCCCACTGTCACCAGCCCCGGCGGAGAGCCCGCCGTATGCGGAGACGGACCCGCCCGACGGCTCCCGCAAACCGACACCTGCCGGCGCACCAGGCACAGGCGCGCTCTCACCGGACCCGGCGGAAGGCCCGCCGTATGCGGGAACCGACCCGCCCGACAGCTCCTGCACACCCACAGCTGCCGGCGCACCCGGCACATGACCGCTGTCACCAGCCCCGGCGGTGGGCCCGCCGTACGAGAGCCCCGGCGCGAGTCCTTCGGTGACGGGCGGCCGCACCGGGCCCCCGGCCACGGGCCCCGGCGCGGTTCCCGGTGGGAAGCCGGTCGCCGCGGCCCCCCGCACGAAGCCGCCGATCGGGCCCCCCGGCACGTAACCCCCCGCGTCGGCCAGCAGCAGGCTGCCCCGCGCCTCCTCCGCGACGCGGGCCACCGCCTGCTCGTGCAGGACGCCCAGCGGGGGGCGGTGGCCGCTGCGCAGGAGCGTGGCGACCGTCTTCATGTACGCCGGCTCGGCCAGGCCCCGCCGTCCGCCGGCCGGGGCGACACGGCCGTAGACGGCGGTGTTCCGGCCGGAGTCGAGGCCGCGCTCGGTGATGTGGCGCCAGGCCTCCGCGTCGGCGTGCAGGTCGACGACGAGCGCGGTGTCCGTCGCGGAGCGCAGGCGCAGCTCCTCGCGGATCCAGTGCCAGGGCAGCGCGGTGTAGCGGAGGGTGGCCGGTGTGGTGCGGGCCAGGGCCAGGTGGGGCTGGTGCTGGCGCCGGTCCAGGTGCAGCTGGCCGGTGACGTACACGGTGAGCGGCCCGGGGGAGGCCGCGGCGGCCCGCAGCCGGGTGAGGACGGCCTGCGGTTCCAGCGGGTCGGCGAGTTCGATGACGTTCGCGGTGTCGGTGCCGGACAGCACGGAGGGAGCGACGGCGGCCAGTACCGGCAGGACTCCGGCCGCGTCCACCAGGCGCCCCCGGCCCAGCGGCGAGGCCGCGAGCAGCAGCACGGTTCCGGGCATCGTGCCTCCCCCATGTCACCCTGCGGACCCCGTGAACCTCCGGACCCGAGGCCCCCGTGGATCCGCTCTCCAGCCAGCACCGTAACCGCTGCTGCTGCAAACCGGCGCCTCAGTACCGCAAACGCCCCGGTACGCCCACTTCACCCACCACCCCTCACAACTCCCCCCACCCGCCCCGCCCCTGACACCGCCGCACCCCGTGCGCCGGCGCACAACACACCCCGACATCACCCGAACCGCGCCCCCAGCCAAGCCTCGCGGCCCACGCACGCCCCATGCCCCTCTCACCTCAGCCCGCCCCCAGCACCCGACCCGCCCCAGCCCGCCTCACCGCCTACAGCGCCCCCCGGCACCCGGCCATCCCCTCCGCCTGCGGCGCACACCGCACGCCGGCCGCCTCCACCCGGCTCACCCCCGCCCCCCGCCGATCCCCCGCACCCCAGCCCGCCCGACCGCCGCCGCCGACACGCGCCCCGTGCCCGGCGCACAACGGACCGGCCGCTCCCTCTCCCCCTCATCCCGGCCGCCCCGCCCGGCGCACGCCGCACGCCCGCGCTCCTTCTCACCCCGTCCCGCCCCCAGCACCCAGCTCGCCCCCGTCCCCCGCCGGACCCTCCGCCGCCCTCCGTACCGCGAAGATCGTCGTGTCGTCCTCCAGGTGGCCGCCGCTGTGCCGGAGCACCCCGTCGCGGACCCGGCGGACCAGGCGGCGCGGATCCGTGCGGGCGGGGTCGGCGCGGACGGCGCGGGCGACCTCGTCGGCGAGGGGGAAGAACGCGCCGGGGCGGTCGCGGGCCTCGGTCACCCCGTCGGTGACGAGGAGCAGCGTCTCGTCGGCGGCCACCGGCACCCGGTGCACGGGCGGCAGGCCGCCCCCGAGGTCGGCGAGGCCGAGCGGCAGCCCGTCGCCGCAGGGCAGCTCGCGCACCCCGTGCGGGCCGACGGCGAGCGGCGGCTCGTGGCCGAAGTTCACCACGTCGATCACGCCGGGGTCGTCCCGGGGGAAGGCGATGAGAACGGCCGTGGCGAAGCGGTCGCCGTCGGTCCCGCCGAGCGCCGCACGGTGCGAGCGGTGCCGCAGCATCCGGGTCTCCAGCCGCTCGGCGACGGTCGTGAGGTCCTCCTCGTGGTAGCCGGCCTCCCGGAAGGTGCCGAGCAGCGCGGCGGCGGCCTCCACCGCGCCCAGCCCCTTGCCCTGCACGTCACCGACGAGCACCCGCGTGCCGTGCGGGCCGGGCTGGATGTCGTAGAAGTCGCCGCCGACCCGGGCGTCGACGTCGGCGGCCAGGTACACCCCGGCGTGGTCCAAGCCCGCCCACCCGGACGGCAGCGGGCGCAGCACGGTGCGCCGGGTGGTCTCGGCGATGTCCTGGATGTGCACCAGCTGCCGTTCCTGCCGCACGCGCACGACGGCGGCCAGCGTGGCGAGGGCGCCGCCGAGGGCGACCAGCAGGAAGTCGCCGAACCCGGCCTGGTACTCGGCGGGCCAGGCACTGTCCACGACGACGTACGTGACCAGCGCGGCCACGCTGTAGGCGGCCGTCGTCCACACCCCGCACATCGCGGCGGCGGAGCCCGGGACCAGGACGATCCAGGTGATGATCCGGAAGTGCTCGCCGGTGTTGAGGTCCAGCAGGACGACGGCGACGAGCAGCAGCAGGGGCGGCAGCCACCCGATGCTCCGCCCCCGGATCTCCAGCAGCGGCCTGCGCCGCCCGTACTCCATCTCGGTCACGGCGGGCAGCCCTCCCAGTCCTTCACTTCCTTCAGCGAAGCATGGGGGAGAACCGCACGCATCCGGGCACTCGTCACCCTCCTGGCCGAGTTGCCAGGCCGTGTCCCCCGGTGTGACCTGGAGACGTGCCCCGCACGCGGGGGCGGATTTCGGGGGCGAGGAGTAAGGAGTGCTCTCATGGCTCAAGCGGCACCCGTGCCCGGCGGAACGTCCCGGCCCGGCCGCACGCCCGAGATGGAGCGCCGGTCGTCCGACGTGGTCGCGCGCCCGCCCGACGTCTTCGACGCGCGGACCCACGCCCTCGGCCGGGTGGCCGTCCCGGTCGTCCTGGGTCTGGTCTACGGCTACTGGGTCGCGGCCAACAACCGTGACGGCGGTCCCGTCACCGGCTGGAACGTGCTGCTCGGCTTCGTCACCGCGCTGGTGTTCGCGGTGGTGTGCGCTGCCCTGCTGACGCTGGGCCCGCGGCTGCCGCGGGAGGTGCACGCGCTGTCGTGGTCGGCGTTCGTGGGCTGCGCGTACGGCTTCCTCTACAGCCAGACCGGCAGCCTGTTCTCCACCCAGGGTTCCGGCCAGGGCCCCCACGACGACGTGGTGCGCTCGGTGCTGATGGGCCTGCTGTGGGCGGCGATCACGTTCATCGTGTTCTTCTACCGCTACTACGTCCGCGAGGACGCCTCCGGCCGCCGGGTCCGCTGAGCCGGCCCGAGGGTGTACGCGTGGGCCCCGGCTGCCCGGCCGGGGCCCACGCGTTCCCCTGTTCTTCCCCTGTCCCTTCGGCCTGCACCACGAGTGGTGCACATCGGCCACTTCTTCCTCCCCAGCACCAGGAAACACCCGTTCGGGTGATCCCTCCACCGGAGAGCCCCCGAACGCAGTCCCCCCGCTCGCGCACCGGCCCCGGCGGCCCTTGCCTGGAAGCGTGCCCCCACGCCTCAGGAGCGCCCTGTCGGCCGTACTGATCACCCTGTCCTGCCTCCTCGTGCCCTTCGGCACGCTGGCGGCCTGGGCGGCGTACGGGCTCGCCGACACGGGCCGGTACGTCACCACGATGGCGCCGCTCGCCACCGACCCGGCCGTGCGGGAGGCCGTCGTGGACACCCTCGGTGACGGCATCCTGCGGGTGGTGGACGAGCGCCTGGACGTCCGTCCGGTCCGCGGCTCGGTGCGCCCGTTCGTGCACGACGCGGTCCGCTCCTTCACCCACACCCGGGCCTTCCGGATGGCCTGGGACACCGGCAACCAGGTCACCCACGACGCCGTGCTGCACGCCCTGCGCACGGACGACGAACGCGCCGTCACCGTCGACCTGGCGCCCGTCACCGCCCAGGTCAAACGCCAGCTCACCCGGGACCACGTGCCGCTCGCCGCACGGATCCCGGTGGAGCACACCGCGGTCGCCGTGCTCCCGGCGGACCGGCTGGCCACGCTCCGGAAGGGGTACCACGTGCTCGAAGTCGCCGGTTTCTGGCTGCCGGTCGCGGCCGTCGCCTTCGCCGCCGGCGGGATCGCGCTCGCCGTGCGCCGCCGCCGGGCGGTCGTCGCCACCGCCCTGGGCACGGCCCTGGGCGGCGCCCTGCTCGTCCTCGCCCTCCACGTCGGCCGCGGCCTGACCCTGGCCGACCTGCCGGCCGGCGTCTCCCACCCGGCCGCGGGCGCCGTCTACGACGCCCTGACCGGCACCCTGCGCTCGGCCGCCTGGCTGCTGCTGGGCCTGGGCCTGGCGGTGGCCGTCACCGCCTGGCTCACCCGGTATCTGCGGCTGCCCCGTCCCGCGCGACGCCGGCGAGGGTCTCCAGCGCCCGCGCCAGCTGCGGCTCCGGGGCCGACCCGAGCCCGAGCCTGACCGCGTCCGGGGTGCGGCTGGGGTCGACGCAGAAGGCCGTACCCGGGGTGACCGCGATGCCGTGCGCGCGGGCGGCGGCCGTGAAGGTGTCCGCCCGCCACGGCGCGGGCAGCTCCCACCAGGCGAAGTAGGCGGCCGGGTCGGACCGTACGGCGAACCCGGCGAGCTTCCCGGCGACCAGCCGTTGGCGCCGCCGCGCGTCCTGCCGCTTGGCGGCCACCAGCCGGTCCACGGTGCCGTCGCCGAGCCACCGCACGGCCGCCTCCAGCGCGAACGCGCCCGCGCTCCACCCGCCGGACCGCACCGCCCGCGCCACCGCCTCGACGCGGTCCCGCGGGACGACGGTGAAGCCGACGGTGAGACCGGGCGCGACCCGCTTGGAGAGGCTGTCGACGAGGTGCACCAGGCCGGGCGCGAGCGCGGCGAGCGGAGGTGTGCCGCCGGGGTCCAGGAAGGCCCAGATCCGGTCCTCGACCACCGGTATCCCCAGCCTGTGGACACAGTCGGCGAGCTGCCGCAGCCGCCCGGTGCTCGTCGTCAGCGAGGTCGGGTTGTGCAGGGCCGGCTGGAGGTAGAGCGCGGACAGCGGCGCGCCCCGGTGGGCGTCGGCCACCGCCTGCGGCACGGGCCCCTCCGCGTCCGTGGCGAGCGGCACCAGGACCAGGCCGAGACGCGCCGCGATCTCCTTGACCAGCGGATACGTCAGCGGTTCCACCCCGACCCGGCCGCCGGGCCGGACCAGGGCGGCGAGGGTGGCGGCGATCGCCTGCCGGGCGTTGCCGGTGAACAGGATGCGTTCCGGGGCGGCCGGCAGCCCGCTGCGGGCGAGCAGGGCGGAGACCGCCGCCCGGGCCGCGGGGGTGCCCGCGGCGGCGGCCGGCCGCAGCGCCTCGCCGAGCGCGTCCGGCCGCAGCAGCGGGGCCAGCGCGGGGGCCATCAGCTCCGACTGGCCGGGCACGGCGGGGTAGTTCAGCTCCAGATTGACGAGCGGGGCGCCGGCCGCCTCGGTCAGGGCGATCCCCGGCTGCCCGTCCGGCGGGGTGGCCCGCACGAACGTGCCCCGCCCGACCTCGCCCACCACCAGGCCCCGGCGCACGAGTTCGGCGTACACCCGGCCGGCGGTCGAGGGCGCGATGCCGTGCCGGCGCGCGAACGCCCGCTGCGGTGGCAGCCGTTGGCCGGGCCGGAGCCGTCCGCCGGTGATGTCGGCCGCGATCCGGTCGGCGATGCGCCGGTAGTCGTCCACAAGTCCCCCTGTTCTCCGGTGCGTTGGATTGCACCGAGGGCAAAGATTTTATTGCACCGAGCCATGGGGCGCCCTAGGGTCGTTGTCATGCCCCCCTTCCTCGCATTCGAGGACAAAGACCCCGGACTCTCCTCCCGGGTTCCCCTCGTCCTCGTCCACGGACACCCCTTCGACCGCACGATGTGGCAGCCCCAGCTGGCGGAGCTCGCCGCCGGCCGCCGGGTGATCGCCCCCGACCTGCGCGGCTACGGCGCCTCCCCGGTCACCCCCGGCACGGTCCCGCTCTCCCGCCACGCCCGCGACCTCGCGGACCTCCTGGACCACCTGGGCGTGGACACCTTCGCCCTGGCCGGCCTGTCCATGGGCGGCCAGATCGCCATGGAGTGCTACGACCGCTTCGGCGACCGGATCCGCGGCCTGGTCCTCGCCGACACCTTCCCCACCGCCGAGACCCCCGAGGGCCGGCTGGGCCGCGCCGCCATGGCCGAGAGGCTGCTCGCCGAGGGCATGCGCGGCTACGCCGACGAGGTGCTGGAGAAGATGGTCGCCCCCTACGCCGACCCCGAGGTCAAGGCGCACGTGCACCGCATGATGACCGCCACCTCCCCCGAGGGCGCCGCCGCCGCCCTGCGCGGCCGGGCCGAACGCCCCGACTACCGCGACCTGTTGACCCGGGTGACCGTGCCCGCCCTCGTCGTGGTCGGCGCCGACGACACCTACACCCCCGTCTCCGACGCCGAGGCGATGCACGCGGCCCTCCCCGACTCCGCCCTGCACGTCGTCGAGGGCGCCGCCCACCTGCCCAACCTGGAGCGCCCCGAGGAGTTCAACCGGGCCCTGGCGGCCTTCCTGGCGCGGCTGGACGGCTGACCGTAGGCTCGCTCCCGTGACCCAGCACCCCGGACGCAGGCGCGCCGCCTGGTGTGCCGGGCTGCTGCTCACCGCGGTGAGCGTGGTCGTCGGCTGCCGGATCGCCGACACCGACGGCGTCACCCCCGTACCCCAGCTGCTCGCCTTCCTGCCCTGGCTGCTCGCCCCGGCCGCCGCCGCCCTGCTGTGTGCCCTGCTGGCCCGCTGGTGGCCGGGCCTGGTGTGGGCCGTCGCCGTCCTCGGCCTGCTCGCCTGGTACCTGGAGCCGTACGGCAAGTCCGGCGAGCCCGACGGCCCGCCGCTCGCCCGGCTCCGGGTGCTGACCGCGAACGTCGACTTCGGCCGCGGCACCCCCGCCCTGGTCCCGGTCCTGCGGGACCGGCACCCCGACGTGGTCTTCGTACAGGAATGCGCGTCCGGCTGCCGGGCCGCCCTGGAACGCGACCTCGCGTCGTCGTACCCGCACCGCCGGGCCGTCGGGGGAGACGGCTCCAAGGGCTCCCTCGTCCTGAGCCGCTTCCCGCTGACCCCGGCCGCGGGCGTCCCCGGCACGATGGGCATGCCCGGCGCCGTGGCCGACGTACGCGGCCACCCCGTACGCCTCCAGCTCGCCCACCCCGTGCCCCCGCTGCCGGACCGGGCCGGCCTGTGGCGCCGCGAACTCGGCCGGCTGCGCGCCTTCGCCGCCGCCGACCCCCGCACCCCCACCATCCTCGCCGGCGACTTCAACGCCTCCCAGGACCACGCGGCTTTCCGGCACATCCTCGACGCCGGCCTGGCCGACGCGGCCCGCCTGACCGGCCACGACCGCACCCCGAGCTGGCCCGCCCGCACCGCCTCCGTCGTCGGCGTCCAGATCGACCACGTGCTGGTCTCCCCGGACTTCACCGCGGCCGGCACCCGCTTCCTTCGCGTGTCCGGCACCGACCACCGCGCCCTCGTCGTGGACCTCGTCCTGCACCGGCGGACCTGAACCCGGATGGATCAAAGCGGCCATAATGGGCGCATGTCCAGAGAGTTCCCGATCGGCCTCACCCCTCCCGACTGGCTGGTCCGGACCCTCACACCCCAGCAGGCACCCGTCAACCGGGCCGCCGTGGCCCGCGCCGCCGTCGGCATGGCCCTCCCCCTGGCCCTCGGCCTCGCCGCCGGCCGCCCCGCCTACGGCGCCCTCGCCTCCATGGGCGCCCTGTCCGGCGTCATCGGCGACACCGCCGACGCCTACCGCATGCGCATCCTCAACATCGCCGTCCCCCAGCTCTTCGGCGCGGTCGGCGTCACCCTGGGCACGCTGGCGTACGGCCACGGCTGGTACGCGGTCGCCGCGGTCACCGGGGTCGCGCTGGTCTCCGGCATGATCTCGACGATCGGCGCGGTGGCCTCCGTCTCCGGACTGCTGCTCCTGCTGAACTGCGTGGTCGGCGCGGGCCTCCCGCTGCCCTCCCCCTGGTGGCTGGCCCCCGCCCTGATGACCGGCGGCGGCCTCCTGGTCCTCCTCCTGGCCCTGCTGGCCTGGCCACTGCGCGCGGGCGTCCCCGAACGGGCGGCGGTCGCCGCCACCTACCGCACGGTCGCCACCCTCCTCGCCACCGCCGGCACGGACCGCACCGAGGAGTACGAGGAGGCCCGCCGCGCCGTCACCCAGTCCCTGAACGAGGCCTACGACCTGATCCTCGCCCGGCGCGCCCGCCACCACGGCCGCAGCCCGGAACTCACCCGGCTGCTCGCCCAGTTGAACGCCATCACCCCGGTGATCGAGGCGGCCCCCGCGGCCCACCTGGCCGCCCGCCCGCTGCCCCCGCAGATCCCGCAGGCGCTCCGCCACCTGGCGAGGGCCGTCGCCGCGGACGACACCCCCGTACCGCCCCTGCGCCTGCCCCTCCCCACCACCGAGACCGCCCGGGCGGTGGACCACGCCCTGCGGCACACCGCCGAGGTCGTCACCGCGCCCGACGTCGACCCCCGCGGCATCGACGACCGCCTGGGCCGGCCGGCCGCCCTCGGCATCCGCACCGCCCGCGCCGCCCGCAACGTCGTGCTGTCCGCCAACTCCTGGCGCTACGGCGTACGCCTCGCGGTCTGCATCGGCATCGCCCAGGCCCTGGTCTCCCTGATCCCCGTCCCGCGCTCCTACTGGGTCGCCCTGACCATCACCTTCGTCCTCAAGCCCGACTTCGGCTCGGTCTTCTCCCGCGCCCTGCTGCGCGCGCTCGGCACGGTGGCCGGCCTGGTGCTCGCGGCGGTGGTCCTGGCCGAGGTCCCGCTGGGCTGGTGGGACGTGCCGGTCCTCTTCCTGCTGGCCCCCCTCGTCCCGGCCCTCACCCCGCGGGGCTACGGCTACCAGACGGCCGCCATCACCCCGGTGATCCTCCTCCTCTCCGACATCCTCAACCACCAGGGCACCGCCCTGCTGCTGCCCCGGCTGAACGACTCCCTCATCGGCTGCGCGATCGCCCTGACCGCCGGCTACCTCTTCTGGCCGGAGAGCTGGCGCACCCGGGTGGGCGACCGCCTGGCCGACGCGGTGGCCGACACCGCGGCCTACGTGGAGGCCGCGTTCCACCCCGGGACCGCGCCCGCCGCCCGGGCCCGCATGCGCCGGCGGCTCTACCGCGACCTGTCCGTCGTCCGCACCGAGTTCCAGCGGGCCCTGACCGAGCCCCCGCCGACCGGCCGGCGCGCCGCGGCCTGGTGGCCGCTGGTCGTCGCCGTCGAGCGGATCGTGGACGCCACGACGGCGGCCCGCGTCCGCGTCCGGCACGGGGCCGCGCCGCCGTCCTCCGGTGAGCTGGCCCAGGTGACCCTGCAGCTGCGGGAGCTGTCCGAAGGCGTCCGGAACGCGGAGACGCTGACCGCGGTGCGCACCGACCTCACCGGGCCCGCGGGCAGCGTCCTCGAACCCCTCCGCCAGGAGGTGGCCGCGGCCCGCGCCCTCACATCGCCGCACTGACGCGGTCCGGCCGCACGAGGCCGCTAACCTTACGTGTCCGTCCTGGCCAGGGATCGACGGGCTACAACCTCACGTGAAGGGTTGCGCACATGGGCATTCTCACTCTCCTGCGGAACGCATTCGGCCGTTCCCGCAAGTCACGAGCCACCGCCCCGGAGGGTGCGAACCCCGTCCCGGACCCCCGCCAGTCCCCTTCGGAGGAGCCCCCCACCGGGGAACACGACCTGGTGACAGCGGCCTTCGACAACATCAAGGTCCCCCACCAGCAGCCTCCGACGGAGCCCGAGACGAAGGCCCAGGAGGCCGAGGAGCCGACTCCGGCTGGGGCCGAGGCGAAGGCCCAGGAGCCCGAGGAGCCGACTCCGGCTGGGGCCGAGGCAGATATTGAGGAGAAGGTCGAGGAGACCGTCTCGACGAAGGCCGAGGAGCCGACTCCGGCCGAGGCCGAGGCGAAGGCTCCGGAGAAGACCGAGGAGCCTGCCAAGGCCAAGGCCGAGGATGAGCCCGAGCAGCCGACTCCGGCCGGGGCCGAGGCAGAGGTTGAGGAGAAGGTCGAGGAGACCGTCTCGACGAAGGCCGAGGAGCCGACTCCGGCCGAGGTCGAGGCTGAGGTTCAGGGGAAGCCCGAGGAGGAGCCCGAGCAGCCCGTCGAGGCGCAGGCCAGCGTGGCGGCCGAGGAGACCCCGCCACCGGCGGCGGCCGACGAGAAGCCCGAGCCCCAGCCGACGGAGGCCCCGGCCGACGAGAAGCCGACCGAGCCGGTGACGGCGGAGGCGACGGAGCCGGAGCCGGTCCCCGCGAAGGAAGCCGAGCCGGAGGCAGCCGAGCCGGAGGCTGAAGCTGTGGCCGCCGGGCCGGAGGCCGAGGCTGAGGCGAACGAGCAGAAGGCCGAGGCTGAGGCCGCCGGGCCGAAGGCTGAAGCTGTCGCCGCCGAGCCGGAGGCTGAGGCGAAGGCGGACGAGCCGGAGGCTGACGCGGAGGCGGAGCCTGTCGAGGCGACGACGGAGCCGCAGGCCGCCGACGGCGAGGACACCCCACAGGGGCCACCCGCAGCCGGCAACGCAACCCGCACGGGTGGTGCGGGTGGGAACACGGACGCCGAAGGCGAAGCCGAGGCGGACCCGAACCCGCAGGCGCCGCAGGCAACCGCGGACCCGAACCCGCAGGCGCCGCAGGCAACCGCGGACCCGCGCCCGGAGTCGCCGCAGGCGACCCCCACCGCCAAGCCCGCCACCCCCCTCGCCAAGGTCAAGGCCCACGCCCCCGCCCTGGCCACCGCCTACAAGGCCGCCGCGGCCACGCTGAAGAAGACGAACCTCACCGGCACCCGAGCGAAGCTCTACCTCGTGCTGGACCGCTCCGCGAGCATGCGCCCGTACTACAAGGACGGCTCCGCCCAGGCCCTCGCCGACCAGACCCTCGCCCTCGCCGCCCACCTCGACCCCGAGGCCACGGTCCACGTCGTCTTCTTCTCGACGGAGGTCGACGGCACCACCGACCTCACCCTCACCCCCGACCACGAGACCAAGATCGACGACGTGCACGCCGGCCTCGGCCGCATGGGCCGTACCAGCTACCACGCCGCCGTGGACGCCGTACTCACCCACCACCGGAAGACGGCCGACCCCACCACCCCCGCCCTTGTCGTCTTCCAGACCGACGGCGCCCCGGACGCGAAGACCCCGGCCACCCAGGCCCTCACGGAGGCCGCCGAGACCGCCCCCTCCGTGTTCTTCTCCTTCGTCGCCTTCGGTGACCACGACAACAAGGCCTTCGACTACCTCCGCAAGCTGAAGACCCCCAACACGTCCTTCTTCCACGCGGGCCCCACCCCCCGCGAGCTCACGGACGGCCAGCTGTACGAGGGCGTACTGGCGACCTGGCGCCCGTGACCCCGCGCCGCCCGCTTCTCAGCCCGTAGAACGGGAAGCGGGCGGCATACACACGTCGGCTACGATTTCAAGGTTCGTACACGTAGCGACCTGGGAGCAGCCCGCGATGGCTCGACACCTCATCACCAGCGCCCTTCCCTACATCAACGGGATCAAGCACCTGGGCAACATGGTGGGGTCCATGCTCCCGGCGGACGTGTACTCCCGGTACCTCCGCCAGCGTGGCCACGACGTCCTGTACATCTGCGCGACGGACGAGCACGGCACCCCCGCCGAGCTGGCCGCCAAGGAGCAGGGCCTCCCGGTGGCCGAGTTCTGCGCGCAGGCGCACGACGCGCAGAAGGCGGTCTACGACGGCTTCGCGCTCGCGTTCGACTACTTCGGCCGCAGCTCCAGCCCGGAGAACCGCGAGATCACCCAGCACTTCGCCCGCAAGCTGAACGAGAACGGCTTCATCGAGGAGCGGGCGATCCGCCAGGTGTACAGCCCGGCCGACGGCCGCTTCCTGCCGGACCGCTACGTCGAGGGCACCTGCCCGCACTGCGGCTACGACAAGGCCCGCGGCGACCAGTGCGAGAACTGCACCCGCGTGCTGGACCCGACCGACCTGATCAAACCGCGCTCGGCGATCTCCGGCTCCACGGACCTGGAGGTCCGCGAGACCAAGCACCTCTTCCTGCTCCAGTCCAAGCTGCAGCACGAGGTCGAGCAGTGGGTCGCCCGGCACGAGGCGGACTGGCCGCAGCTCGCCTCCTCCATCGCCCGCAAGTGGCTGAACGAGGGCCTGCACGACCGGGCGATCACCCGTGACCTGGACTGGGGCGTCCCGGTCCCGGCGGACACCTGGCCGGAGCTGGCGGCCGAGGGCAAGGTCTTCTACGTCTGGTTCGACGCCCCGATCGAGTACATCGGCGCGACGAAGGAGTGGGCCGACCAGGACCCGGAGAACCGCGACTGGAAGTCCTGGTGGTACGAGGCGGACGACACCGTCCGCTACACCGAGTTCATGGCCAAGGACAACGTCCCCTTCCACACGGTGATGTTCCCGGCCACCGAGCTGGGCGTGCGCGAGCCGTGGAAGAAGGTCGACTACGTCAAGGCGTTCAACTGGCTGACGTACTACGGCGGCAAGTTCTCCACCTCGCAGAAGCGGGGCGTCTTCACCGACCAGGCGCTGGACATCCTGCCCGCCGACTACTGGCGCTACTTCCTGATCGCCAACGCCCCCGAGTCGGACGACTCGTCCTTCACCTGGGAGCACTTCACCGCCACGGTGAACAAGGACCTGGCCGACACGCTCGGCAACTTCGTCAACCGCGTGCTGTCCTTCTCCCGCAAGCGGTTCGGCGACGAGGTCCCGGCCGGCGGCGAGCCCGGCGAGGCCGAGGCGCGGCTCGGCGAGGAGATCGCCCGCCTGCTCGCCGAGTACGAGGAGCACATGGAGGCCCTCCAGTTCCGCAAGGCGGCCGCGGCCCTGCGCGCCCTGTGGTCGGCCGGCAACTCCTACCTGGAGGAGAAGGCCCCCTGGCTGGAGATCAAGACCGACAAGGAAAGCGCAGCCCTCACCCTGCGCACGGCGATGAACCTGATCCACCTGTACGCGGTGGTCTCCGAGCCGTTCATCCCGACGGCGGCCAAGACGATGCGCGAGGCGTTCTCCCTGACGGACGACACCGCCGTCTGGGTGAGCCAGGACGAGGCGAAGGCCCTGGCGTCGGTGCCGGCCGGCACCCCGTTCACGGTCCCGCCGGTCCTCTTCGCCAAGCTCACGGACGAGGACCTGGCGGCCTACAAGGACCGCTTCGGCGGCGAGGCCGCCTGACCGCCCCGCGCGTGCCGCGCTGAAGCCCGACGAGGGCGCCGAGCCGGGTGCTCGGCGCCCTTTCGCGTCCCCGACGGGCCCGAGGGCCTCGGGGGCGGGGGCTTACTTCAGCACGCCGGCGCCGGTCGTGTTCGCCAGTGCCGCCGGCAGGTTCTTCGCCGAGGTCTCCAGGCCCGCGGTGAGGGTCGGCGTCCAGTTGACCGTGGTCTTGATCTTCTTCGAGTTCGCGGCGTTGTACGCGGCGACCAGGTCGGTGACCGTGCCGTTGACCAGGTTGCCGCTGCCCGCGACGGAGCCGGTGCCGTCACCGCTCAGCAGCTTGGCGACCTTGCCGCCGGAGGGCACCGTCCAGTAGTTGGCCTGCGCGACGACCTGGGCCTTGGCGCGGGAGTTGATGCTGTACAGGGGCGCGTACCCGTCGACGGTCGTCGTGTCGTACACGTTGTTGTAGAGGTGGACCTGGCCGATGCGGGTCAGCGGGGCGCGTTGGACGATGCCCTTCCACACGTTGTGGTGGATGGAGACCCGCAGCCTGCCGGTGCTGTCCGTGTCGCTGGAGCCGATCAGCATCGTCTTGTCGTGGTCGGTGAACTGGTTGCGCTCGACGGTCACCAGGTCGGAGCCTTTGGTGATGTCCAGGGCGCCGTCGTGGATCTGGTACTCGCGGCCGAAGTAGTTCGGGTTGGCCCGGTCGAAGTGGGGCGCGTCGGTGAACGTGTTGTGGTCCGCCCAGACGTGGGTCGCGCCGCGCAGGGTGACCGAGTCGTAGTTCGAGTTCCAGTTGCCGTCGTCGCCGTCGGTCGGGTCCCACTGCGGGAAGCAGTCCTCGGTGGCGGAGAAGGCCAGGTTGCGGACGATGACGTTGTCCACGTTCTGGATCTGGAACATGCCGCCGGTGATCCCGGCGTTGCTGCCCGGCACGCCCACGATCGAGGTGTTGGCCGGCACCTTGAAGACGATGTTCTTCGCCTGCTCGGCCTGGGCGGCGGCGCGGGCCTTCTCCTGGGTGCCGGAGGGCAGCTTGGAGCGGCCGTAGGTGGCGGGGTCGTAGGCCTTGAGGTAGGCGGAGAGCGAGTAGCCGGTGCCGGAGGCGTGGTCCGCGCAGGTCAGCTTCTTGCCGCTGTCGTCGGTGTTGGCGTCGATCGTGCCCTTGATCTTGATGATGCGGGGCGTGGTGTCCGAGGCCGAGCCCAGCGCCTTCACGAGCTGGGCGCGGGTGGAGACGGTGAAGGTGTGCGCGGAGTCGGCCTTCGCGCCGCCGCTGGTCCCCGTGCCGGAGGAGGCCCAGCCGTCCTTGGCGGCGAGGGTCTGGTGGTACAGGTCGACGGCGTCGGCGTTCGCGTTCATCACGAACACCCCGGCGCCGGCACCCGCGGCCACGACGGCGGCGGACACGGCGGGGGTGCGCCGCTTGCGGAGGGACCGGCGGTGGGAGGGAGCTGCCACGGAGGAGTCCTTAGGGGTCTGCCGAACGGGCCTTACGCCCCCTCAGTGGCCGCCCGGCGGACGGACGTTGCCGTCGGCCGCGAGAATTTTCCGCACGGCCCGGTCAGGCGTCGCCCGCGTGCGGCGGGAAGCCGGAAAAATCCTCCCGTGGACATCCCCGAACCCCATCGCCGGCTCCTCGCGGACGTCGTCGCGGCGGGCGGCCCCTACGGTCTGGTCCTGGCCGGCGGCTACGCCCTCCAGGCGCACGGACTGCTCGGCCGGCCGCACGCCAACCTCGACTTCGCCACCCAGAGCGCGCAGGCCATGGCGGACATCGCCGCGGCCGTCGGCGCGGTCCTGGAGACACGGGGACGGCAGGTGCGCCCCGGCGCCGTCACCGCGCTCACCGCACAGCTGACGGTCACGGACCCGCCGACCGGTGACCCGTGCGTGCTCGCCCTGCACAAGGAGGTGTTCTGGCAGCCGCCGGAGCTGACCGCGTACGGTCCGGCGCTGTCCCTGGAGGACGCCGTCGGTACGAAGGTGCGCGCCCTGTACGACCGGGGTGCGGCCGCCGACCTCGTCGACGCGCGGGCGGCGGCGGCCCGCTTCCCCCTGCCGTACCTGGAGGAGCTGGGCCGCCGGCACGCCCACGACGTCTTCGACCTGCCCACCCTGCAGTCCCGGCTGACCGGCACCGACTTCTACGCCGACGCCGACTTCCGCCGCCTCGGACTGGACGAGGAACGGACCGCCGCCCTGCGCGCCTGGGCCCAGCACTGGTCCGACGACATCGCCGAGCGGCTGCTGGAGGAGGGCGCGTCCCCGGACGCCGAGACCGACGAGCAGGGCGACTGAGCCGGGTCAGCTCCCGTCGTGCGTCTCGTCCGGGGCCACGCCCAGGGTGAGGTGGGCCCGGACCCCGCGCGCGATGTGCCTGCGGTCGTACGTCAGGTACAGCAGGCCGCCCGCGGGCCCGTTGTCCGGGTAGATGGTGTCCTCGTCGAGCGTGGTGCGGGTGGTGGTGTTGGTGGAGTACGGCTCGACGTCCTCCGTGAGCAGCACCGCCTTCTCGTCGAAGAACAGCTGCCCGGTGTGGCAGGTGTGCCCGCCCTCGTACCCGGCGTCCGTCCAGGCGCCGTCGACGTGCACCTTGACGTGGATGTGCACGCAGCGGCCCTGGTACCAGCCGGGGAAGACGGTCCGGAAGGTGACGTACCCGCGCTTGTCGGTGCGCCAGGTGCCGCGCAGGTAGCGGCTGTCGTCGGTGGGCTCCTGGTGGCCGCCGCCACCGCCCCCGGGACCGCCGGAGGGGGGCGCGCCCGTGGGCGTACCGGTCGGGGTTCCGGTCGGGGCGCCCGTCGGGGCCGGGCCACCGCCGCCGCCTCCGCCGCTGCCCGACGCCTCGTATCCGGAGTAGACGCCCACCGCGTTGCAGTGCCAGATGTCGACGGCCGCGTCCCGCAGCGGCTTGCAGGTCTCCGCGTCGATCACCTTCAGGGTGAGCGTCAGCGGGACGCCGGCCTGGTCCTCGGTGACGTCCTGCCGGATCTTGTCGGCGTCGATGTAGTAGGGGCCCTCCATGGTCTCGGAGGTCAGCGTGTAGCAGACGTCCGCGGAGGTGTCGTCGTCGGCGGACGCGTCGACGGCCAGGGCGCCGCCCAGGCCCACGGCCACGGCGGTGGCACCGCCCGCCATGAGCACGGCACGACGGGACGGCGCGCGGTCTCCGCGACCGGGTTCAGGGGTCTCGTTCATGAGCCGGGACCGTAGGGACGCAACCTGTCACCGGGCCCGGAGACGGCTGTGCGCGCCGATCGTCAAGAGCGAGTCAGGACAGATCGGCGCGCACGGCCGGGACCTACCGGGTCACCTGCCTACTTGGGCTGCGGCTTCCTGATGGTCAGGTGCAGCTCGCGCAGGCGGGACTCGTCCAGCTCGGTCGGAGCGCCCATCATCAGGTCCTGGGCGTTGCCGTTGAGCGGGAAGGCGATCGTCTCGCGGATGTTGGGCTCGTCCGCGAGGAGCATGACGATGCGGTCCACGCCCGGGGCGATGCCGCCGTGCGGCGGGGCGCCGAAGCGGAACGCGCGGAGCATGCCCGCGAACTTCTCCTCGACGGTCTCCCGGTCGTAGCCCGCGATCTCGAAGGCCTTGAGCATGATCTCCGGCTCGTGGTTCCGGATCGCGCCGGAGGACAGCTCGACGCCGTTGCAGACGATGTCGTACTGCCAGCCCAGGATGTCCAGCGGGTCCTGGGTCTGAAGAGCCTCCAGGCCGCCCTGCGGCATCGAGAAGGGGTTGTGCGAGAAGTCGATCGCGCCGGTCTCCTCGTCCTTCTCGTACATCGGGAAGTCGACGATCCAGCAGAAGCGGAAGACGCCCTCCTCGAAGTGGCCGGCGCGCTTGGCCGCCTCGACGCGGACCGCGCCCATGATCTTCGAGACCTCGTCGTACTCGCCCGCACCGAAGAAGACGGCGTGGCCGGGGGCCAGGGAGAGGCGCTTGGTCAGCTCCGCGACGTTCGCCTCGGTGAGGAACTTCGCGATCGGGCCGGACAGCGAGCCGTCCTCGGCCACGCGCACCCAGGCCAGGCCCTTGGCGCCCTGCTCGACGGCGTACTCACCGAGCTGGTCGAAGAACTTGCGGGGCTGGCCGGAGACGTCCGGCACCGGCAGCGCGCGCACGTGCTTGCCCGCGAACGCCTTGAACTCCGAGCCCTCGAAGACGTCGGTGATGTCCACCAGCTCCAGCTTGGCGCGCAGGTCCGGCTTGTCCGAGCCGTACTTCGCCATCGCCTCGCGGAACGGGATGCGCGGGAACGGGGAGGTGACGTGACGGCCGCCGCCGAACTCCTCGAACAGCTCCGTCATGAGCTTCTCGATCGGCTGGAAGACGTCCTCCTGCTCGACGAAGCTCATCTCGACGTCGAGCTGGTAGAACTCGCCCGGCGAGCGGTCGGCGCGGGCGTCCTCGTCGCGGAAGCAGGGCGCGATCTGGAAGTAGCGGTCGAAGCCGGAGATCATCAGCAGCTGCTTGAACTGCTGCGGGGCCTGCGGCAGGGCGTAGAACTTGCCCGGGTGCACCCGGGAGGGGACCACGTAGTCGCGGGCGCCCTCGGGGGAGGTGGCGGACAGGATCGGCGTGGCCATCTCGTTGAAGCCCATCGCCGCCATCTTCTGGCGCATGGCCGAGATGACCGCCGTACGCAGCATGATGTTGCGGTGCATGCGCTCGCGGCGCAGGTCCAGGAAGCGGTACTCCAGGCGCCGCTCCTCGTTGACCCCGTCCTCCGTGTTGATGGTGAAGGGCAGGGGCTGGGCCGCGCCGAGCAGCTCGACCTCGGCGACCTCGACCTCGATCTCGCCGGTGGGCAGGTCGGGGTTCACGTTCTCGGTTCCACGTGAAACAACGCGGCCGTCGACGCGGACCGTGGACTCCTTGGAGATCTTGTCCAGGGCCTCGTACGCGGGGGTGCCGGGGCGGGCGACCAGCTGCGTGATGCCGTAGTGGTCGCGCAGATCGATGAAGAGGATGCCGCCCAGGTCGCGCCGATTGTGCAGCCAGCCACTCAGCCGGACGTCGGTGCCGACGTCAGAGGCGCGGAGCTGGCCGCAGGTGTGGGACCTGTACCGATGCATCGTCGTTCATCGTCCTTCGTGGTGGGGTTTCTCCTGCCGGCTCTGCGGACCGGCGGGAACGGGCACGGGGCCCGGACCCATCAAGGGTACCGGGCACCCCCAGCCCGGCTCCCCACCATTACCGCTCACCCGCCTACGGTGGCAGCCTTCGGTCACCTCTCCCTAAAGTGGGGCAATGCGTACAGGCGAGCCCCTGCCGTCCGTCGAGGACGCCCTCGCCGCCCTCGCGACCGGGCTCTGGCACTGGGACACGGCCACCGGCCTGGTCACCGTGGACGCGGAGGCGGCGCGGCTGCTCGGGCTGCCCGCCGAGCCGGCCACCCTCACCGAGGCCCAGACCCGGGCCCGGTTCCACCCGGTCGACTGGAACGAGATCACCGGCGTGGTGCGGCTGGCGGTCGCCGAGGGCACCCTCGCCGAGGTGCGCATCCGGATCATGGACGGCGACGGCGACATCCTGCGGGTCGTCCGCAGCCGCTCCAAGCCCTCGTACGACCCCGAGCGGCACGCCTACGAGCTGATCGGCACCCTCCAGGAGGTGACCGAGCCGACCCCGGGCACGGCGGCCGGCCGCAGCGCGGTCACCGGCGACTGGCGGCGCTCCCGGGAGGCGTTCCTGCTGGACGCCGGCCGGGCGCTGGCGGAGGCCCGGTCCACCGCCGAGGTGCTGCGGGTGGCCGGCGGCCTGTCGATGCCGGGGTTCTCCCCGGACGGGCTCGTGGTGTTCGGGGTGGAGGGCGACCGGCTGACGATCATCGGCCAGCACGGGCACCACCCCGGCGACATGGGCCCCTTCTCGGAGATACCGCTGGCCACCGCCTATCCGGCCACCGACGTCGTCCGCACGGGCCGCGCGGTGTACCTGTCCTCCCCTGAGGAGTACAAGGAGCGCTACCCGGTGACCTGGCCGCTCGCCCAGCACTTCGGGCGCCGCTCGTGGGCGTTCCTGCCGCTGACGGTCGCCGGGCGCACGATGGGCGCCTGGCTGGCCGCCTTCACCCACCCCGTCGCCTTCACCCCGGACGAGCGCGCGGTCCTCACCACGGTCGCCCGGATGCTCGCCCAGGCGCTGTCCCGGGCCGGCGCCGCCGAGACCGAGCGCGAACTGACCGAGGGCCTGCAGCGCAGCATGCTGCCGTCGCTGGGCCCCGAGATCCCGGGGCTGCGGGTGGCCGCCCGGTACATCCCGACCGGCGGCGGCCTCCAGGTCGGCGGCGACTGGTACGACATGATCCCGCTGCCCTCCGGACGGGTCGCCCTGGTCATCGGGGACGTCCAGGGCCACGACGTGCGCGCGGCCGGCCTGATGGGCCAGCTGCGGATCGCGCTGCGCGCCTACGCCGCCGAGGGGCACCGCCCGGACGCCGTGCTCACCCGCGCCTCCCGCTTCCTGCACGGCATCACCCAGGCCACCGGCGACGACCCGGGGGCCGACCTCCGCTTCGCGACCTGCCTGTACGCCGAGGCCGACCCGCCGACCGGCCGGCTGGAGATCGCCCGCGCCGGGCATCCGCACCCGGTGATCCGGATGGCGGACGGCACGGTGATGATGCGGCCGACGACGGGCGGACCGCCGCTCGGCGTCGACCCGGACGCCGACTACCCGACGACCCGGTTCACCCTCGAACCCGGCGAGACGCTGATGCTGTGCACCGACGGCCTGATCGAGACCGGCGGGCACGACCTGGAGAGCGGCTGGCGCAGGCTGCGCGCGATCCTGGAGGACCACGCGGGCGACCTGGAGTCCATGGCCGACGCCCTGGTGCAGGGGGTGCACGGGCCGTCCTCGCACCACACCACCGGCCCGCTGGCCGACCGCCGCGAGGACGACATCGCGCTGCTGCTGCTGTGCCGGCCGGGAGAGGGCTGCGGCTGCGGCGACACCGTGGTGCTCCGGCCGCAGGTGCGGCGCTCGCTGCTGTCGGTGGCGCAGGACGAGCCGGAGCGGATCGCCGAGGCCCGCCAGCAGCTGCGCGAGCTGCTGCACGACTGGGCGTCGGCCGACCAGCTGGACTCGGCGGTGCTGCTGGTCTCCGAGATGATCACCAACGTGCTGGTGCACACGGACACCGACGCGCTGCTGCTCGCCGAGGTCACCGGCGAAGGGGTCGGACGGCGGCTGCGCGTGGAGGTCTTCGACACCGGCGACGACCTGCCGCACAAGCGCCGCCCCGGCGAACTGGCCTCCTCCGGCCGCGGTCTGATGCTGATCGAACTCCTCGCGGACGCGTGGGGGGTGGACCCCCGGGGCGAGGGCAAGAGCATCTGGTTCGAGCTCTACGAGCCGGGCTGCTCGGGAGCCGAGGCGCCGGACGGGGTGGCGTAACGCTCCCTCAGCTCCTGGACGACCGCGAAGGCCGCCGCGGTCAGCGGGACCGCGAGCAGCATGCCGAGGATGCCCGCGACGGAGGCGCCCGCGGTGATCGCCAGCATCACCACGGCCGGGTGCATCTGCACGGTCCGGCTCTGGATCACCGGTTGCAGGACGTGCCCCTCCAGCACCTGCACCGCGAGCACCACCCCGAGCACCCACAGCGCGATCACGAAGCCCCGGTCGGCGAGGGCGACCAGCACGGCCACCGCGCCGGAGATGAAGGCGCCGAGATAGGGGATGTAGGCGCCGACGAAGACGAGCGCGCCGAGCCCCACCGCGCCGGGCACCCGGAGCACCAGCAGGCCCACGGTGATGCACACGGCGTCGATGAGGGCGATGAGGGTCGTCCCGCGCATGAACCCCTCCACCGCGGCGAACGCCCGCCGGGCGATGGCCTCCAGGGTGTCGGCACGGTCGCCGGGCCCGACCGAGCGCAGGGCGGTCACGGCCCGGTGGGAGTCGCGCAGGAAGAAGAAGACCAGCAGCAGCGCGAGCACGGCCATGGCGAGGGACTCGGCGACCACGCTGACACCGCTGATGACATTGGAAGCGGCCGTCGCGCCGAACTTGCGCAGCAGTTCGCGTGCGTTGCCGGCGAGGTCGTCCAGACCGGTCCCGGCGGCCCCGAAGTGCCGCGCGAGGCCCTTGGCGGCGGTCCGCAGCGAGGAGACGATCTGGTCGCCGGTGTCGACGAGCGCGGCGACGATGATGTACACGGCACCGCCGACGACGGCCACGACGGCGACACAGGTGAGCCCGGCCGCCACCGACGCCTGCACCCCCGCGCGCACCAGCCGCCGGTGCAGCGGCCCCAGCAGCGCGGTGCCCAGCAGGGCGAGCAGCACCGGCGTGACGGCCGTGCGCAACTCCCCGCACAGCAGCACCCCGAGCCACCCCACCCCGGCCCCGAGCAGCACCACGGCGCACCAGGCGGCGAACCGGCGAACGGGAACGGGCAGGAGCTGCACGCCTCCAGCAGATCACGGCGCACGACGGCGGTCCTGCCGCGCGAGTCCGGCCGGGTGATGTGCGGGGGGACCGGGCCGCGGCGCAGACTGGAAGGAGGCGACGGGCCCGTCACCGGGCCAGGAGGCGAGGTTCGCGATGAGCAGGCTCGAAGAGCACATAGACATCGACGCCCCCGCGCAGAAGGTCTGGGACCTGCTGCACGACGTCGACTCCTACCCGACGTTCATCGACGGCGTCCAGCGGGCCCGGGGGAGCGGGGGCAACCGCACGCGTCTCGACGTGCAGGCCGGCAGTGTCCGGCGGGAGTTCGAGGCCGTCCTCGACGACCGCACGGGCGACCAGGTCATCGCCTGGCGGACCCAGGGCAGCCCCGAGCTGAAGGGCACCCTGTCCGTGCGGTCGGTGGACCAGGGGCACAGCCAGGTGCAGGTGCGGCTGGAGTACGAACCGGGCGCCGTCCACGAGGCCTTCGGCGGCCCGAAGGGCATGGCCCAGGTCCACCGCATCGAGAACACGGTCCGCGGCGACCTGCAGCACTTCAAGAGCCTGGCCGAGGGATAGGCCCCGCCCGGGCGTCCGGACGGGGCCTGCCCCTCGGCTGCGGTACGCGGGCGGACCTACAGGCCGCCCTCGGACATCCCGTGCACCGCCGGGATCGTGCCGAGCCGGCCCTTCTGGAAGTCCTCGAAGGCCTGCATCAGCTCGTCCTTGGTGTTCATGACGAACGGGCCGTAGTGGACCATCGGCTCCCGGATGGGCCGGCCGCCGAGGAGCACGACCTCCAGGTCCGGGGTGTTCCCGTCCTGCTTCTCGTCCGCGCGGACGGTCAGCGAGGAGCCGGCGCCGAAGACGGCCGTCTGGCCCGTGCGGACCGGGCGGCGCTGCGTACCGACGCTGCCGCGGCCGGCGAGGACGTACGCGAGCCCGTTGAAGTCCTCCCGCCACGGCAGGGTGACCTCCGCGCCCGGGGCGAGGGTCGCGTGGATCATCGTGATCGGCGTGTGCGTGATGCCGGGGCCCTGGTGGCCGTCCAGCTCGCCGGCGATGACCCGCAGCAGCGCGCCGCCGTCGGGCGAGGTGAGCAGCTGCACGTTGCCGCCGCGGATGTCCTGGTAACGCGGGGCCATCATCTTGTCCTTGGCGGGGAGGTTCACCCACAGCTGGAGCCCGTGGAAGAGGCCCCCGGACATGACGAGGGACTCCGGCGGCGCCTCGATGTGCAGCAGGCCCGCGCCCGCCGTCATCCACTGGGTGTCGCCGTTGGTGATGGTGCCGCCACCGCCGTTGGAGTCCTGGTGGTCGAAGACGCCGTCGATGATGTAGGTGACGGTCTCGAAGCCGCGGTGCGGGTGCCAGGGGGTGCCCTTGGGCTCGCCCGGCGCGTACTCCACCTCGCCCATCTGGTCCATCATGATGAACGGGTCGAGGTGGCGGTAGTTGATCCCCGCGAACGCCCGGCGCACCGGGAAGCCCTCGCCCTCGAAACCGCTGGGAGCGGTCGTGACGGTGAGCACGGGACGTGCCACGGCGTCGGCGGGAGCGGTCACACGGGGCAGCGTCAACGGGTTCTCGACGGTCACTGCAGGCATTGGTGGGTACCTCCTTGGTACGCCCACTTTAGTTGAGCGTTGAACTTCTTGTCACCCGGAACAGAAAAAGCCCGGAGGGCATTCCCTCCGGGCTCGCGGCGCACGGGGCGCCTAGCCGTACATGCGGCGCATCGCGAAGTCGACCATCTGTTCGACCGCCTTCGCGTCGAAGACCATCCGGTGCTCGCCCTCCATGTCCAGGACGAAGCCGTAGCCGGTCGGCAGCAGGTCGATCACCTCGGCGCCGGTGATGACGAAGTACTTGGACTCCTTGCCCGCGTACCGGCGCAGCTCCTTCAGCGAGGTGAACATCGGGATCACCGGCTGCTGGGTGTTGTGCAGGGCGAGGAAGCCGGGGGTGTCGCCGCGGGGGCAGTAGACCTTCGAGGTCGCGAAGATCTGCTGGAAGTCCTCGGCGGACATCTGGCCGGTGGTGAAGGCGCGCACCGCGTCCGCGAGCGAGGGCGGGGACGGCTCGGGGTACAGCGGCGGCTGCTGCCCGTATCCGCCGGCCATCGGCTGCTGCGGCGGGGCGTACTGCTGCTGGGCAGCGCCCCCGTCCATGGGCTGGCCGTATCCATACATGGAGAGAAGCGTACCGAGCCCGCCCCGCCGCCCGAACGGCCTACGGGGCCGGAACCTCACGGATCAGCCGGGAGGTCCAGGGGCACCAGACGAGCCCGGGCAGGAAGGCGCCTCCCGCCTCGTCCAGATGGTCCTCGACGTAGGGCAGGCTGGCGTCGCAGACCTCGATGCCGTAGTCGAAGAACTGCACGGTGTCCGGGTTGTAGTGGAAGGACCACCTCGGGTTGTAGTCGGCCTGACGCTTGACGATCCGCCCGAGGAGGTGGGGCCGCTCGTCCGTCTCACCGCTGATGAGGTCCCGGGCGTGCTTGATCGTGGCCGGGTCGTCGATCCGGACGATCGCCCGCTCATGGGTGATGTCGGTGAACTCGAAGTAGGCCGAGTCCGCCGCCTGGGAGGGCTGTGCCAGCCCGACGGTGAGCATCGCCGCCGCCGCCAGTCCGCCCAGCCTGGACGGGAGTCGTCGCATGAGTGCCTCCGCACACGAGAAGGGGTCGGCCAGTCACCGAACGTAGCGAATAAGTTACGTGACGTACCCTAAACGGAGGCATGGATTCACCCGGACGGCCGAGGCGCACCGGGTCGTTCACGGCGCACTTGAGACGCGTCACAGATGTCCGGATCGGGGTTGCGTCTTATTACCGACGGGTAGCATCATCGTAGCTACTTGTTGGTACGTGAACTAGGTGCGAGGAGTCAGTGCCTCGCCGATCCCTCAACGGAGCCGTCGCCATGGGGCACTACAAGTCGAATCTCCGCGACATCGAGTTCAACCTCTTCGAAGTACTGGGGCGCGACAAGGTGTACGGCACCGGCCCGTTCGAGGAGATGGACGTCGAGACCGCCAAGAGCGTCCTGGAGGAGCTGACCCGCCTCTCCGAGAACGAGCTGGCCGAGTCCTTCGCCGACGCCGACCGCAACCCGCCGGTCTTCGACCCGGAGACCAACACCGCGCCCATCCCGGCGTCCTTCAAGAAGAGCTACCAGGCCTTCATGGACTCCGAGTACTGGCGGCTCGGCCTGCCCGAGGAGATCGGCGGCACCACCTCGCCGCGCTCCCTCATCTGGGCCTACGCCGAGCTGATCCTGGGCGCCAACCCGGCCGTGTGGATGTACTCCTCGGGCCCGGCCTTCGCCGGCATCCTCTTCGAGGAGGGCAACGAGGTCCAGAAGCACATAGCCAAGATCGCCACCGAGAAGCAGTGGGGCTCCACCATGGTGCTCACCGAGCCGGACGCCGGCTCGGACGTGGGCGCCGGCCGCACCAAGGCCGTGCAGCAGGAGGACGGCTCCTGGCACATCGAGGGCGTGAAGCGCTTCATCACCTCCGGTGAGCACGACATGTCGGAGAACATCCTCCACTACGTGCTCGCGCGTCCCGAGGGCGCCGGCCCCGGCACCAAGGGCCTGTCCCTCTTCCTCGTCCCGAAGTACCTCTTCGACTTCGAGACCGGCGAGCTGGGCGAGCGCAACGGCGTCTACGCCACCAACGTCGAGCACAAGATGGGCCTGAAGGCCTCCAACACGTGCGAGATGACCTTCGGCGACAAGCACCCCGCCAAGGGCTGGCTGATCGGCGACAAGCACGACGGCATCCGCCAGATGTTCCGCATCATCGAGTTCGCCCGCATGATGGTCGGCACGAAGGCGATCTCCACGCTCTCCACCGGCTACCTGAACGCGCTGGAGTACGCCAAGGAGCGCGTGCAGGGCCCGGACCTGGCCAACTTCATGGACAAGACCGCGCCCAAGGTCACCATCACCCACCACCCCGACGTGCGCCGCTCGCTGATCACGCAGAAGGCGTACGCGGAGGGCATGCGCGCCCTCGTCCTCTACACCGCCTCCATCCAGGACGCCATCCAGCTCAAGGAGGCGAACGGCGAGGACGCCTCCGCCGAGGAGGCACTGAACGACCTGCTCCTGCCCATCGTCAAGGGCTACGGCTCGGAGAAGGGCTACGAGCAGCTCGCCCAGTCGCTGCAGACCTTCGGCGGCTCCGGCTTCCTGCAGGAGTACCCGATCGAGCAGTACATCCGGGACTCCAAGATCGACACCCTGTACGAGGGCACCACGGCGATCCAGGGCCAGGACTTCTTCTTCCGGAAGATCGTCCGCAACCAGGGCGCCGCGCTGAACTCCCTCGCCGAGGACATCAAGAAGTTCCTGGCGCTCGGCACCGGCGGCGAGGAGCTGGCCGGCGCCCGCGAGCACCTGGCCAAGGCGGCCGTGGAGCTGGAGGCGATCGTCGGCCTGATGCTGACCGACCTCGCCGCCACCGAGCAGGACACCAAGAACATCTACAAGGTCGGCCTGAACACCACCCGCCTCCTCATGGCCTCCGGTGACGTCGTCGTCGGCTACCTGCTCCTCAAGGGCGCCGCGATCGCCGCCGAGAAGCTGCCCACCGCCTCGGCGAAGGACAAGGCGTTCTACACCGGCAAGATCGCCGCGGCGAAGTTCTTCGCGGCGAACGTCCTGCCGGGCGTCACCCTCGCCCGCAAGGTCGCCGGCAGCGTCGACCTGGACCTGATGGAGCTGGACGAGGCCGCGTTCTAAACGGCCCCGACGTTCCGGACGTCCCCGCCGATTCCTCGCACGGGCCCGCTCTCTTTCCGGGAGCGGGCCCGTGCACGTCGTTAAGGTGAATCCCATGAGCGCACCAGCCCGCTTCGACCGCGGCCACACCGACGACCTGATGTCCTTCCTGGCGGCGAGCCCGTCGCCGTACCACGCCGTGGCGAACACCGCCGAGCGGCTGGAGAAGGCAGGCTTCCGGCAGGTCGCGGAGACGGACGCCTGGGACACCGTGGCCGCCGGCCCCGGCGGCCGGTACGTGCTGCGCGGCGGCGCGATCGTGGCCTGGTACGTGCCCGAGGGTGCCGAGCCGCACACCCCCTTCCACATCATCGGCGCGCACACCGACTCCCCGAGCCTGCGGGTCAAGCCGCGCCCGGACACCGGGACGCAGGGCTGGCGCCAGGTCGCCGTGGAGATCTACGGCGGCCCGCTGCTCAACTCCTGGCTCGACCGGGACCTGGGCCTGGCCGGCCGGCTGTCGCTGCGCGACGGCTCCTCCGTCCTGGTCAACGTGGACCGGCCGCTGCTGCGGGTGCCGCAGCTCGCCATCCACCTGGACCGTTCGGTCAGCGCCGAGGGGCTCAAGCTGGACAAGCAGCGGCACCTGCAGCCGGTGTGGGGCCTCGGCGACGACGTGCTGGACGGCGACCTCATCGCCTTCCTGGAGCAGGAGGCCGGCCTGGCGGCGGGCTCGGTGGCCGGCTGGGACCTGATGACGCATCCGGTGGAGCCGCCGGCCTACCTCGGCCGGGACCGGGAGCTGGTCGCCGGCCCGCGCATGGACAACCTGCTGTCCGTGCACGCCGGTGCCGCCGCCCTCACCGCCGTCGCGTCCTCCGGCGCCCCGCTCGGCCGCATCCCGGTGCTGGCCGCCTTCGACCACGAGGAGAACGGCTCCCAGTCGGACACCGGCGCGGACGGCCCGCTGCTCGGCTCGGTGCTGGAGCGCTCGGTGCTGGCCCGGGGCGGGTCGTACGAGGACCGGGCGCGCGCCTTCGCCGGCTCGGTCTGTCTGTCCTCCGACACGGGCCACGCCGTGCACCCCAACTACGCCGAGCGGCACGACCCGACGCACCACCCGCGGGTCAACGGCGGTCCGCTCCTCAAGGTCAACGTCAACAACCGCTACGCCACGGACGGTTCGGGGCGCGCGGTGTTCGCCGCGGCCTGCGAGAAGGCGAACGTCCCCTTCCAGAGCTTCGTCTCCAACAACTCCATGCCGTGCGGCACCACCATCGGACCGATCACCGCGGCCCGGCACGGCATCCGCACGGTGGACATCGGCGTGGCGATCCTCTCCATGCACAGCGTGCGTGAACTGTGCGGCGCCGACGACCCGTTCTTGCTCGCGAATGCCCTGACAGCCTTCTTGGAGGGCTAGTCGGGACCTCGCCGGGTACCCGCACGGCACCGGAGATTCCGGAACCGGAAGGGGAGGCGAGGTCTCATGGGTCTCGGCGGATGCATCATCCTCATCGCCGTGGGGGCCATTCTGACGTTCGCGACCGACTGGCACATGCAGGGCGTCAACCTCACTGTCGTCGGCCTGATCCTGATGGCCGTCGGCCTGATCGGGGTGGCGACGTTCAGTGGCATCGCGCGCCGCCGCCGCGTGGTCGTACCGCCGACGACACCGGTGGTGGAGGACGAACGCCACCGCGTCGACGGCTACTCCGACGGCTACGGCGTCTGAGGCGCCGCCTCCTGCTCGTCCAGACCCGCCAGGACGAGCGGCAGGCGGTCCGCCCCGCCCTTCGTCAGGCGGAGCGGAACACCCCAGTCCTGCTGGTGGACGTGGCAGGCGGGGTGCACGTCGGCGCCCCCGGCGGAGCCGCTGTCGGACGCGGTGTCGTCGCAGCTGGCGGCCATCGCGGAGACGTGCAGGACGCCCTGCGTGACGGCCGGGTTCAGCTCCAGCTCGCGGGACAGCTCCGTGTCCGCTCCCTCGCCCTCGAGCAGCAGCTCGGGCGGGGTCGAGGAGACCAGCAGGCGGGTCGAGGGGCCGTACCGCGTGTCCAGCTTCTGGCCCGCGGGGGCCCGGAAGACCACGTCGAGGCGGAGCCGGCCGGGCGCGACCTCGGTCGCGGCGCGCCGGGTGCGGTGGGCGACCGGCTCCACCCGCACCGCCTCCTCCGGCAGCCGCAGCCGGGTCAGCCGGTGCCGGGCCGACTCCACGACCACGATGTCCTCGCCGGCGAGCACGGCGTCGCTGGGCTCGCGCAGATCGGTGGCGAGGGTGGTGAGCTCGCCGGTCACCGGGTCGTAGCGGCGCAGGGCGTGGTTGTAGGTGTCGGCGACCGCCACCGAGCCGTCCGGCAGGGCGGTGACGCCCAGCGGGTGCTGGAGGAGGGCCTGACCGGCGGCGCCGTCCCGGTGGCCGAAGTCGAAAAGGCCGGTGCCGACGGCGGTGTGGACGTGTCCGCCGCGGTCCACCCAGCGCAGCGCGCTGGTCTCGGAGTCGGCGAGCCAGAGCCGCTCCCCGTCGGGGGAGACCGCGAGGCCGGAGGGCTGGGCGAACCAGGCCTCGTCGGCCGGGCCGTCGACGAGTCCCTCGTTGGCGTTGCCGGCGGTGACGGAGACGGTGCCGTCCGCGGGGTCGTACGCCCACAGCTGGTGGATGCCGGCCATGGCGATCCACACCTTCCCGTTCCACCACGCCACGTCCCACGGTGAGGACAGGTTGACCTCGCGCCCGGGGCCGGAGGTGGCGTCGCCCCGCATCCACTGCCATCCGGTGCCGGCCAGGGTGGTGGTCCGGCCGCTTACCGGGTCGAAGCGCCGGAGGGCGTGGTTGACCGTGTCGGCGACGGCCACGGAGCCGTCCGGCAGCAGCGCCAGGCCCTGCGGCTGGTTGAACCGCGAACGGACCCAGGTGCTGTCGGTCAGGCCGCGGCTGCCCTGGCCGATCCGCCGCACGACCGTCTCCCCGTCCGCCTCCAGCTCCACCAGCTGGTGCCGGGTGGTGTCGCTGACCAGGAAGGTGCCGGACGGCAGCAGCAGGGCCTTGCCGGGGAAGCGCAGCGTCGTCGGCTCGGGCTCCGGCGGTACGTACGGCCCGTCGCCCCGGCGCAGGGTGCCCTTGGCCTCGTGCTCGGCCTCCAGCTCGGTCACCAGCCGCTCGATGGCGTGCACATGCCCCTCACCCGCGTGCTGGGCGACGACGTACCCCTCGGGGTCGATCACCACCAGCGTCGGCCAGGCGCGCACCGCGTACTGCTTCCAGGTGGCCAGCTCCGGGTCGTCCAGGACCGGGTGCTCCACGCCGTAGCGCTCCACGGCGTCCACGACGGCCCGGTGCTCGGCCTCGTGCACGAACTTCGGCGAGTGCACCCCGATCACCACGAGCGTGTCCCGGTGCTTGGCCTCCAGCTCGCGCAGCTCGTCCAGGACGTGCAGGCAGTTGATGCAGCAGAAGGTCCAGAAGTCCAGGACGACGATGCGCCCTCGCAGGTCGGCGAGGGTGTACTGCCGGCCTCCCGTGTTCAGCCAGCCACCCTTGCCGATCAGCTCGGGGGCCCGGACCCGGGCGCGTCGGCGTGCGGAGTCGGTCATGGCTCCAAGGGTGCCACCCGGCCCCGGCAGCGGTGGGGGCCTGTGGACAACTCCCCCGTCAGTCCTGGCGGACGACGCCCCTGCCGGATTCCGGCGGACGGTCAGCCCAGTGCGTGGCCCGTGGTGGCGTCCACGTGGTCGGGGACGTCCTCGTGCCGGTCGCCGACGCTGAGCGTCCCGGTGGGTTCGAAGACCAGGATCTCGGTGGGCACGGGCGCGTACGGCTTGTGCTCGACCCCGCGCGGGACGGTGAACACCGACCCCTTGGGCAGCACCACGGTGCGCTCGCCGGCCGGCTCGCGCAGGCCGATGTGCAGTTCGCCGGCGAGGACCAGGAAGAACTCGTCGGTGTGCGCGTGCGCGTGCCAGAGATGTTCGCCCTGCACCTTGGCCACGCGCACGTCGTAGTCGTTGACGGCGGTGACGATGCGGGGGCTCCACTGCTCGGTGAAGGAGGCGAGGGCCGCGTCCAGGGAGATCGGTTCCATGGGTTCATCGTCGAGGGTGCCCCCGCGGTCGGCGAGTGCTAGAAATCGCACATGCCGCAACGATCCTCTCACCGTGTCGTGCTGGTGGTCGACGACAACTCCAATCCCTTCGAGATGAGCTGTGCCATCGAGATCTTCGGTCTCGCGCGACCCGAACTGGGGCGGCGGCTCTACGACTTCCGACTGTGCGCGGCCGAGCCGGAGACCCGGATGCGGGACGGTTTCTTCACGCTCACCGGGGTCGCCGGTCTGGAGGCCGCCGAGTCCGCCGACACGCTGATCGTGCCGAACCGGCCCGACACCCACGTCCCCCGTTCGGAGCGCGTCCTGGACGTGGTCCGGCGGGCCCACGCGCGGGGCGCCCGGCTCGTCGGCTTCTGCTCGGGCGCGTTCACCCTGGCGGAGGCCGGGCTGCTGGACGGGCGCCGGGCGGCCTGCCACTGGATGTGGGCGGACGCCTTCCGGGCCCGCTTCCCGCGGGTGCGCCTGGAGGCGGACGTGCTCTTCGTGGACGACGGCGACATCCTCACCGCCTCCGGCAGCGCCTCCGCGCTCGACCTGGGCCTGCACCTGGTGCGCCGGGACCACGGCGTGGAGATCGCCAACCACGTCTCCCGGCGGCTCGTCTTCGCCGCCCACCGCGACGGCGGACAACGGCAGTTCGTGGAGCGGCCGGTGCCCGCGGTGCCCGACGAGTCGCTCGGCCCGCTGCTGGCCTGGGCGCAGGAGCGGCTGAACGAGCCGCTGACCGTCGCCGGCCTCGCCGCCCGCGCGGCCGTCTCCCCCGCCACCCTGCACCGCCGCTTCCGCAACCAGCTGGGCACGACTCCGCTGGCCTGGCTCACCGGGGAACGCGTGGCTCTGGCGTGCCGGCTGATCGAGCGGGGCGAGGAACGGCTGGACGTCGTGGCGGCGCGCAGCGGCCTGGGCACGGCGGCCAATCTGCGGGCCCGGCTGCGGCGGGAGACGGGGCTGAGCCCGTCGGCGTACCGCAAGCGCTTCGGCGCGGGATCCGCGCAGGCGACGGCGGCCGGCGGCAGCGGCCCGTGAGCGCACCCGCCGGTCCGGGGCGTCCGCCACCCCCCGCGGGACGGAATGCGGCGAATCCGGGACGATCGACCGGTGCCGGGGAAGCATGACCCGTATGAGATTCCTCGTACGCGACCGGATCCTCGGCATCGGTGACGACTGGTGGATCGAGGACGAACACGGCCGGAAGGTCTACCTCGTCGACGGCAAGGCGATGCGGCTGCGCGACACCTTCGAGCTGAAGGACGCCCAGGGCCGGGTACTGATCGACATCCACCAGAAGATGCTCGCCCTGCGCGACACCATGGTGATCGAGCAGGACGGCGAACCCCTGGCCCGGATCAGGCGCAAGCGGCTGTCCCTGCTGCGCAACCACTACCGCGTCTCACTGGTGGACGGCACCGAACTGGACGTCAGCGGGAAGATCCTGGACCGCGAGTTCGCCGTGGAGTACGACGGCGAACTGCTCGCGGTGATCTCCCGCCGCTGGCTGAGCGTCCGCGACACCTACGGCGTGGACGTCGTACGGGACGACGCCGACCCGGCGCTGCTCATCGCGGTCGCCGTGTGCGTGATCCACCTGGCCGAGAAGGAGGACGAGGAGGACTGACCGTGGACTAGCTCGGGCGCCGGGGCGGTTCCAGGCCCACCACCCGGTCCTTGAGCGCCGGGAACTGTTCGCGGGTCGCGGCCACCTTCGCCGGGTCCAGGTCGACCGTGAGGACCTCCTCCCCGGAGCCGGCCTCGGCGAGCACCTCGCCCCACGGATCCACCACGATCGAGTGACCCGCCTGCGGAACTCCGGCGTGGGTCCCGGCCGTTCCACAGGCGAGCACGAACGCCTGGTTCTCCACCGCCCGCGCCTGAGCCAGCAGCGTCCAGTGCGCGCGTCGCCGCTCGGGCCAGCCTGCCGGGATCACCAGCGTCTCGGCGCCGGCGTCGACGAGTCCGCGGAAGAGTTCGGGGAAACGGAGGTCGTAGCAGGTGGCCACGCCGAGCGTGGTGCCGGGCAGCCGGACCGTCACCAGGTCACGGCCCGCGCCCATCAGCACCGCCTCGCCCTTGTCGAAGCCGAAGCGGTGGATCTTGCGGTAGGCCGCGGCGAGTTCACCGGAGGGGGAGAAGACGAGGGACGTGTTGTAGAGGGGGCCGTCCGGGTCGCGTTCGGGGATGGAGCCGGCGTGCAGCCACACGCCCGCGTCGCTCGCCGCCTTGGCCATCGTCTCGTACGTCGGCCCTTCGAGCGGCTCGGCCTCCCGGCCGAACTCCTCGTAGGCGAAGGCTCCGGTGGTCCACAGCTCGGGCAGAACGACGAGGTCGGCCCCGCTCTGTTCCCGCACCAGCGCGGCCGCGCGCCGCCGCCGGGAGCCGACCGGTTCGTCCTCGTCCACGGCGATCTGGATCAGCGAGGCGCGCACACTACCACCGTCCTGGCATTCGAGTCGTCCACACAGGCCTACGATCGTCACACGAAAGCACTGCCGGGGTGCCTTTCAGCAGCGTAACTTAGCCTCTCAAGACACCCGCCGAAGTGCAGCCGCCGCCCGCTGGCAATGCCGCCACAACCTGCCCGTGTACCGACCGCCGAGGGGTCCCGTTCCGTGAGTCTGCATCCCACCCTCCAGCCCTACGCCGACGCCTGGACCCACTCCATCGAAGCGATATCCGAGATGGTGCAGTCGCTCGCCGAGGGCGAGTGGAACCGGCGGACACCCTGCCCCGGCTGGTCCGTGCGGGACATCGTGTCCCACGTCATCGGCCTGGACTGCGAGCTGCTGGGCGACCCGCGCCCCATCCACGCCCTGCCGCGCGATCTGTTCCACGTCACCACCGAGCACCAGCGCTACATGGAGATGCAGGTCGACGTCCGCCGTCATCACACGGCGCCGGAGATGACGGCCGAGCTGGAGTACACGGTCATCCGCCGCAACCGCCAGCTGCGCAACGAGTCCCGGGACCCCGCCACCCTGGTGCGCGGCCCGCTCGGCACCGAGGTCACCCTGGAAAAGGCCTACCGCACCCGGGCGTTCGACGTGTGGGTGCACGAGCAGGACCTGCGCGCCGCCCTCGGCCGCCCCGGCAACCTGGACTCGCCGGGCGCGTACGTCACCCGGGACGTGCTGCTGGAGGTGCTGCCCAAGGTCGTCGCGCACGACGCGAACGCCCCGCGCAGCTCGGCGGTCGTGTTCGACGTGCACGGTCCCGTGGAGTTCCTGCGCACGGTCCGCGTCGACATCCAGGGCCGCGGCACCGTGGAGACCGCCCCCGCCCTCGGCCCCGCGGCCGCGCTCACCCTCGACTGGGAGACCTACGTCCGCCTGGCCTGCGGCCGGGTGAGCCCGGAGGCGGTGGCGGACCGGGTGAAGACGGAGGGCGACCAGGACCTGGCGGCGGCGATCCTGCGCCACTTCGCCGTGACCCCGTGAGACGGAGCCGCCGGCACGGGCCCCCTAGGCAGGGACGTGCACCGTCTCCACCCGGCTGGCCACCAGCCGCTCCCGCTCGCGCCGGGCCGCCCGCCCCCGCAGCCGCAGGATCTGGCTGATCCCGAGCGCCTGGAGCACGAACACGGCGCTGAACGCCACGGTGTAGTCGTCGCCGGTCGCGTCCAGCAGCACGCCGATCGCGAACAGGGTCGTCATGGAGGCGATGAAGCCCCCCATGTTGGTGATGCCGGACGCCGTGCCCTGCCGCTCGGGCGGGTTGGCCGGCCGGGCGAAGTCGAAGCCGATCATCGACGCCGGCCCGCACGCGCCGAGCACCGCGCACAGCACCAGCAGCAACCACATCGGCGCGTGGTCACCGGGGTAGGCCAGCGTCACCGCCCACAGCAGCGCGGTGGCGCCGACCGTGCCCAGCACCAGCGGCAGCCGGGCCGCGTGGTGCCGGGCGATGACCTGGCCGTAGACGAGGCCGATCACCATGTTGGACAGCACGACGAGGGTGAGCAGCTCACCGGCCGTGGCGCGGCTGAGGCCCTGCGCCTCGACGAGGAACGGCAGGCCCCACAGCAGCAGGAACACCATCGCCGGGAACTGGGTGGTGAAGTGCACCCACAGGCCCAGGCGGGTGCCCGGCTCCCGCCAGGACGCGGCGATCTGCCGGCGGACGTAGGCCGCGCCCTGGTGCGGGGACGGCTCCGGCTCCTGGCCCTGGGGGTGGTCCTTCAGGAACATCAGGGTCAGGACCAGGACGACCGCGCCGGCCAGCGCGCTGCCCGCGAACGCCGGCGTCCAGCCGAGGCCGTGCAGCAGCCGGGCCAGGACCAGCGTGGAGACCAGGTTGCCCGCCATGCCGACCAGGCCGGCGAGCTGCGCGACCAGCGGCCCGCGCCGGGCCGGGAACCAGCGGCTGCCGAGCCGCAGCACGCTGATGAACGTCATCGCGTCGCCGCAGCCCAGCAGCGCCCGGGAGGCGAGCGCGGTGCCGTACGAGGGGGAGAAGGCGAAGCCCAGCTGCCCGGCGGTGAAGAGGACCGCCCCGATGCTCAGCACCTTCTTGGTGCCGAGGCGGTCGACCAGCAGGCCGACGGGTATCTGCATGCCCGCGTAGACCAGCAGCTGGAGGATGGAGAACGTGGACAGGGCGGAGGCGTTGACGTGGAAGCGGTCGGCCGCGTCGAGACCGGCCACGCCCAGGGACGTCCGGAAGATGACGGCGACGAAGTAGACGGCCACACCTATGGACCACACGGCGACGGCCCGGCGTCCGCCCGGCGGGTCCCCCGGAAGGGTGGCGTTGCGCACCGGAGCGCTCATCGGACCTCACCCCGCGCGAGGTGGGAGAACCAGCCCACGTGCCGGTGCACGACGCCGACGGCCGCCTCCGCGTCCCCCGCGCGCAGCGCGTCCAGGATCTCCTCGTGCTCGGCGAGCGTCTTGGCGATCCGGTCGGGGTGGGAGTGCATGACGGCGACGCCCATCCGCAGCTGGCGGTCGCGCAGCTGGTCGTAGAGCCGGGAGAGGATCTCGTTGCCCCCGCTGCGCACGATCTCGGCGTGGAAGCAGCGGTCGGTGACCGCTGCGGCGGCCAGATCGCCGGCGGCGGCCTGCGCCTTCTGCTGCTCCAGCAGCTCGGCCAGTCGCTCCAGCAGGGCCGGCGGCGCGGGTACGGCCTTGCGGGCCGCGTGCTCCTCGACCAGCAGCCGGGTCTCCACCACGTCCGCGATCTCCTGCGCGGAGACCGGCAGGACGAGGGCGCCCTTCTTCGGGTACAGCCGGATGAGGCCCTCGACCTCCAGCCGCAGCAGCGCCTCCCGGACGGGTGTGCGCGAGACCCCGACGGCCTCGGCCAGCTCACCCTCCGTGAGCAGCGTGCCGCCCTCGTAGCGGCGGTCGAGGACACCCTGCTTGACGTGGGCGTACACGCGGTCGGCGGCGGGGGGCGGCTTGAGGGACTGCGGGGCGGGCTGCGCGACGGCCGTGTTCATGCCCACAGCATAGATACAACACGTACGCAAGGGACAGCACCGTCCATCATGCGGACGTGACGCAGCCACCCCGGAGCGACCGCACAACCTTCTGTGCTAGTTACGTGTCACACCCATGCGGCCCCCTTCCGTTGCCAGCTCAACCAGGCCGCACTCCAGGGGCATTTCACGACATTCGAGGTACATCACTTTGATTACCGGCATCCAGGGCATCCGCCTCCGCCGAGCCGCCGCCGTCGCCGTCACCTCCGGCGCGCTGCTCGCCACCGGTGCCCTCACCGCTGCGCCCGCGCAGGCCGTCACCGCGCCCTCCATCGTGGCCAAGGGCGGCTACCTCATGAACAACGCGAACGGCTCGACGCTGTTCGACAAGAAGAAGGACACGCGGCTCGCCACCGGCTCCACCACCAAGATCATGACCGCGAAGGTCGTGCTCGCGCAGTCGAACCTGAACCTCGACTCCAAGGTCACGATCAAGAAGATCTACAGCGACTACGTCGTCAAGAACAACGCCTCCCAGGCGCACCTGATCGTCGGCGACAAGGTGTCCGTCCGTCAGCTGCTCTACGGGCTGATGCTGCCGTCCGGCTGCGACGCCGCCTACGCCCTCGCCGACAAGTACGGCTCCGGCTCCACCACCTCGGCGCGGGTGAAGTCCTTCATCGGCAAGATGAACACCGCCGCCAAGAACCTGGGGCTGAACAACACCCACTTCGACTCGTTCGACGGCATCGGCAACGGCAACAACTACTCGACGCCGCGCGACCTGACGAAGATCGCCAGCAGCGCGATGAAGAACTCCACGTTCCGCACGGTCGTCAAGACGAAGTCGTACACCGCGAAGACGATCACCAAGACGGGCAGCACCCGCACGATGAACCCGTGGAAGAACACCAACGGGCTCCTCAGCAGCTACAGCGGCACCATCGGCGTGAAGACCGGCTCCGGCCCGGAGGCGAAGTACTGCCTGGTGTTCGCCGCCACCCGGAACGGCAAGACGGTCATCGGCACCGTCCTCGCGTCCACCTCCATCTCCCAGCGCGAGACGGACGCGAAGAAGCTGCTCAACTACGGCTTCGCCAAGCTGGGCTGACGCCCCGGACACCGGAATTCCCCTGGGAAGGGCCCCTCGCACACCTGCGACGGGCCCTTCCCCCTTGGGACCACACAACAGGGCTGTGGCGCAGCGGAATTGCCATACATCCCACGCAATCGTGAATATCCACCTTTTCCGCTGGCATATTCCCTTTCATCCGCTCTACGTTCCGCGGCGGAGGTGGTTCCCATGAACGAACCCAAGAAGCGGTCCGAACCCGTCGGGCAGCACAACGCGATCGACGTCAGCGACTTCGTGTACGCGGCCACCGGAGCCCGCGTCCGCCGGCTGACCATGCCGGACGGAAGCCACTGGTTCCCGGCTGTGGATGTCTGCAAGGAACTCGGGCACACCAACCCGCAGAAGGCACTCTCCGACCATGTGCCGACAGACCACCGAGAGTCTCTCGAGACCCTAACTGGAGGTTACGGTCTCAGCATTCCCGCAGGTAGGGAGTGGCGTCGAGACCTGAACGTCATCTCTCTGCAGGGTCTCATCCTGCTCGTCAACGCCTGCACGAAGCCCGCCTGCGCCCCCTTCAAACTGTGGGTCGCCGAAGTCATCGAGACCGTACAGCGGGAGGGTTCCTACTCTCTCGAAGAGGCCGAGGTGCAGCCGACCGAACCGGGCGCGCCCATCGCGTACGCCATGCCCGAGCAGGTCGCGGAGGCCATCGTCCGGCTGGAGGCGCACAACCTCCAGCTGGACGAGGAGCTGGCGAACGGGCAGCGCGAGTCGATCGCGTTGCAGAAGGAGATGCTGACCGTCCAGCGGGAGACGCTGGCGACCCAGAAGGCCACCCTCGCCGTGCAGCAGGCTCTGGTCCGGGCGCTGGAGCGCATCGCGGACCGGTTCGACACGCTCGTCCTCGCGCGTCCGGTGCCCGGCGGTCAGCCCGCCGCACCGCCCACCACGGAGTCCGTGCTGGCCGACTGGCGGCAGCGGTTGTCCGTGACCGAGGACGTGTGGACGGTGGCCGTGGTCATCGCCCCGATCCTCGTCGAGAAGGGTGAGCTGCGCGAGCGGCTCGAGGTCATCGCGGCCCGTACGGGGATGTCGGTGCACCGCGTCAACGAGTGCCTGCGCCTGCTGCGCAAGCACGCCTGCATCCGCTCGCAGGGCGGGGCGGACGACGGAGCGCCGGTGTACGTGCTCAACCGGGACTGACAAGAGAGGGGGCGGTCGCAAGACGAAGTTGCGGCCGCCCCCTTCGGTCTCAGACGTTACCCGTCGAGACGGGCCTTCATGCCCAGGTGATCAGCCTTTTCGGCTGTTCCAGGATCGCCGCGACGTCCGCCAGCACCTTGGAGCCCAGCTCGCCGTCGACCAGGCGGTGGTCGAAGCTCAGGGCCAGGGTGGTGACCTGGCGCGGCTTCACCTTGCCCTTGTGCACCCACGGCTGGAGCTTGATCGCGCCGACCGCGAGGATCGCCGACTCGCCCGGGTTGAGGATCGGGGTGCCCGTGTCGACGCCGAAGACGCCGACGTTGGTGATGGTCACCGTGCCGCCCTGCATCGCCGCCGGGGACGTCTTGCCCTCGCGGGCCGTCGTCACCAGCTCGCCCAGCGCCTGAGCCAGCTGCGGGAGCGTCTTGGCGTGCGCGTCCTTGATGTTCGGGACGATCAGGCCGCGCGGGGTGGCCGCCGCGATGCCCAGGTTGACGTAGTGCTTGACCACGATCTCCTGGCTCGCCTCGTCCCAGGACGCGTTGATCTCCGGGTTGCGCTTGATGGCGACCAGCAGGGCCTTGGCGATCAGCAGGAGCGGGTTGATCCGCAGCCCCTGCATCTCCTTGTCCTGCTTCAGCTCCTCGACCAGCTTCAGCGTGCGGGTCACGTCCACCGTCACGAACTCGGTGACGTGCGGCGCGGTGAACGCCGAGCCGACCATCGCCTGCGCGGTGGCCTTGCGGACGCCCTTGACCGGGATGCGGGTCTCGCGCGCGGTGTCGTACGACGCCACGGGCGCCGGGACCGCGGCGGTGGCCGGGGCCGCGGGGGCCGCCGTGACCGGGGCCGCCTGCTCGGCCGTCCGGGGCGTGGCCGCCGCGTGGACGTCCTCGCGGGTGATGATGCCGTCCGGGCCGGACGGGATGATCGCGCCCAGGTCGACACCCAGGTCCTTGGCCAGCTTGCGCACCGGGGGCTTGGCCAGCGGGCGCGGCTTCTCGTCGACCGTGCCGCCGTGGCCGTTCAGCTCCGCCTGGATCGCCTGCGCCGGCACGCCGGCCTCGGGACCCTTGCGGGGGCGGCGCCTGGTGGAGGAGGTCGCCACGCCGTAGCCGACGAGGACCGGCTGGCGGCCCTCCGGCTTCGGCTCCTCCTTCGCCGGGGCGGGTGCCGCCGCGGGCTGCTCGGCGGGGGCCTCCGGGGCGGCACCGCCGGCCCCGGCCACCGCCACCGCGATGATGGACGTGCCGACGTCCACCGTGGTGCCCTCGGGGAAGTGCAGTTCGCGGACCACACCGTCGTAGGGGATGGGCAGTTCGACGGCCGCCTTCGCCGTCTCCACCTCGCAGACCACCTGGCCGTCCGTCACCGTGTCGCCCGGCTGGACGTACCACTTGAGGATCTCGGCCTCGGTGAGTCCCTCGCCCACGTCGGGCATCTTGAACTCGCGTACGGACGCTTCCGTCATCGTCGTCACGACCCTCTCCTCAGTACGCCAGCGAGCGGTCGACGGCGTCGAGCACACGGTCCAGGTCCGGCAGGTACTCCTCTTCCAGGCGCGCCGGCGGGTACGGGGCGTGGTAGCCGCCGACCCGCAGGACCGGTGCCTCCAGGTGGTAGAAGCAGCGCTCGGTGATCCGGGCGGCGATCTCCGCGCCGGAGCCGAAGAACACCGGGGCCTCGTGCACCACGACCAGGCGGCGGGTCTTCTCCACCGAGGCCTGGACGGAGTCGAAGTCGAGGGGGCTGACCGAGCGCAGGTCCAGGACCTCCAGGGACTTGCCCTCCTCGGCCGCCGCGTCCGCGGCCTCCTGGCACAGCTTCACCATCGGGCCGTAGGCCGCCAGGGTGAGGTCCGTGCCCTCGCGGACCACGCGCGCCTTGTGCAGCGGGTGGGGGATCGCCTCGGGGTCGACCTCGGCCTTGTCCCAGTAGCGCCGCTTCGGCTCGAAGTAGATCACCGGGTCGTCACTCTGGATGGCCTGCTGCATCATCCAGTAGGCGTCGGAGGAGTTCGACGGCGAGACGACCTTCAGGCCCGCCACGTGGGCGAACAGCGCTTCCGGCGACTCCGAGTGGTGCTCGACCGCGCCGATGCCGCCACCGTAGGGGATGCGGACGACGACCGGCAGCTTGACCTTGCCCAGCGAGCGGGCGTGCATCTTGGCGAGCTGGGTGACGATCTGGTCGTAGGCCGGGAAGACGAAGCCGTCGAACTGGATCTCCACCACCGGGCGGTAGCCGCGCAGGGCCAGGCCGATCGCGGTGCCGACGATGCCGGACTCGGCGAGCGGGGTGTCGATGACCCGGCTCTCGCCGAAGTCCTTCTGCAGGCCGTCGGTCACCCGGAACACACCGCCGAGCTTTCCGACGTCCTCGCCCATGACCAGCACCTTGGGGTCGGTGTCCAGGGCACGGCGCAGCGACTCGTTGATGGCCTTGGCCATCGCCATCTTCTCGGCCATCTCAGTGACCCCCTTCATCGGCGAACGACGCCTGGTAGGCGGCGAACTGGGCGCGCTCCTCGTCGACGAGCGCGTGCCCGTCCGCGTACGCGTTCTCGAAGATGGCGAAGTGGTCCGGGTCGGGCATGGCGCGGACCGCTTCGCGCACTCGCCTGCCCAACGCCTCGGACTCGCTCTCGAGTTCCGCGAAGAATCCCTCGTCCGCGTGGTTCGAGGCCTCCAGATACCGGCGGAGGCGCAGGATCGGGTCCTTCGCCTCCCAGGCCAGCCGCTCCTCGTCGCCCCGGTAGCGGGTGGGGTCGTCGGAGGTGGTGTGGGCGCCCATGCGGTAGGTGAACGCCTCCACCAGGGTGGGGCCCTCGCCGTTGCGGGCGCGCTCCAGCGCCCACTTGGTCACCGCGAGGCAGGCCAGTACGTCGTTTCCGTCGACACGGACGCCCGGGAAGCCGTAGCCCTGCGCGCGCTGGTAGAGCGGGACGCGGGTCTGGCGCTCGGTCGGCTCGGAGATCGCCCACTGGTTGTTCTGGCAGAAGAACACCACCGGGGCGTTGTAGACCGCGGCGAAGGTGAACGATTCGGCGACGTCGCCCTGGCTGGAGGCGCCGTCGCCGAAGTAGGCGATGACCGCCGAGTCCGCGCCGTCCTTGGCCACGCCCATCGCGTAGCCGGTGGCGTGCAGCGTCTGGGAGCCGATGACGATCGTGTACAGGTGGAAGTTGTTGCTGTTCGGGTCCCAGCCGCCGTTGTTCACGCCGCGGAACATGCCGAGCAGGTTGGTCGGGTCCACCCCGCGGCACCAGGCGACGCCGTGCTCGCGGTAGGTCGGGAAGACGTAGTCGTCCTCGCGGGTGGCCCGGCCGGAGCCGATCTGGGCGGCCTCCTGGCCCAGCAGGGAGGCCCACAGGCCCAGCTCGCCCTGGCGCTGCAGGGCGGTGGCCTCGGCGTCGAAGCGGCGGGTGAGCACCATGTCGCGGTACAGGCCGCGGAGGTCTTCGGGGGTGATGCCGGCGACGTAGGAGTCGTACTCGGCGTTCTCGACCCGCTCGCCCTCGGGCGTCAGGAGCTGCACGAGTTCCGGGTCGGTGCTCTTCTTGGCGGTGCTGCGGGTGGTACGGGTGGTGCGCTTGGTGCCGGTGGCTCCGGTCGTACCGGCGGTCGTGCCGGTCTTGCTGCCGGTGGTGCCGGCCTTGCCTGCGGCGCTGCGTCGCGGCTTGCGCGCGGCACTGCTCTCCACGGTCACGTGTGCTCCTCCGTCGTTCCGGCCCCCGGGGTTGCCGGTAGGCCAGTGCGGCTCACCTGTTTCGACCACCGGGCACGGGGTGGGTGCCACTCGGCCGGGAACAGGCGTGACAGGTAGCCCCGGCGAGCGCCCTGCAACCATCACGTTACCCAGTGCCCCACATTTCTGTGAAACCCCGTTTGACCTGCGATTTTGCTTGGATTTCCAAGTAAATCGAGGTGGTGTGAAAGCGCGCTGGTCACAGCCTTGCGCCAGTCCGAAGCACCCGCACGTTATCCCGCGCACCCAGGTCACGGGAAGGGTTTCATGTGAGACCGACCTCGTAGGCGAAGAGGGAAAAGTCAGGTCATTTCCGATCAGTGACCTCGGGGCCGCCGGGCACCGCGCGCGTGCGGGCGGAAAAGCCCTCGCGTGACCGAAAGCGACCGTCGGCGACTGCCTGTGACAAGCCCCAGCTCACAGGGGCTGCGCGTGCCCTACCATCTGGCGCGTGCCGCGCTCATGTGTACCACCCCCCGTATCGCATGCGCCCCCTCTGGGCGCCCTGCTCCGCCTGTACGCCGCGGGAACCGCCCTCACCTGTGAGCCGGTCGAGCAGGGCCTCCTCAACCGCGGCTACCGGCTGTGCACCACCCGCGGCCGCTACTTCCTCAAGCACCACTTCGATCCGGACACCGCCGACCCGGCCGCCATCGAACGCCGGCACCGTGCCACCCAGCGCCTGGCCGACCTCGGCGTCCCGGTCGCCCCGCCGCTCGCGGACCGCGAGGGCCGCACGGTCGCCGTCATCGGCGGCCACGCCTACGCCCTGCACCCCTGGATCGACGGCAGGCACCGCCACGGCGGTCAGCTCACCCGCGGGGAGAGCGCCCGTCTGGGGGCGCTCCTGGGCGCCGTACACGCCTGCCTGGAGCGGGTGATGCCCCCCAAGGGACGCACCCGGCCGGCGGCCGGCCCGCACCCCGTGGAGAGCGCCGACCCGGCCGACACCTTCGCCCTCATCGACGACCTGCTCGCCCACGTGCGCCGGCACCGGCCCGCCGACGCCTTCGACGAACTCGCCCGGCACCGGCTGCTGGAGCGCCGCGCGCTCCTGGAACAGCACGCGGACCGGCGCCCGCCGCGCGGCGGTTCGGTGGGGTGGGTGCACGGCGACTTCCACCCGTTCAACCTGCTCTACAAGGACGACGACGCACCCGCGGCCATCGTGGACTGGGACCGGCTCGGCGTGCAGCCGCGCGCGGAGGAGGCGGTACGCGCCGCCGTGATCTTCTTCGTGCGGCCGGGCGGGACGCTGGACCTGCCGAAAGTGCGTGCCTACGCGCGCGCGTACCGGCGCGCGGCCGGCGCCTCGCCCTCGGAGCTGCCGGCGGCCGTGCACCGGGTGTGGTGGGAACGGCTGAACGACTTCTGGATGCTGCGCTGGCACTACGAACGCGGCGACACGCGCGCGGACTGCCAGTTCCCGGCCGCGTCGGCGCTCGCCGTGTGGTGGACGCGCGAGTACGACGCGGTGTGCGACGCGTTCGTGCGGTGAACGGCCGGCGTCACCTCAGGGTGACGCCGGTCCGGTCGCCGTAGCCGAGCTTCAGCCGGTGGTCTCGCCGGTGCTGCCGTCGGTCGTGGTGCCCACGGTGGTGCCGGCGTCGCCGGTGCCCGCGTCCGTGCCGCCCACGGTCGTACCGGCGTCCGTGCCGCCGTCGGAGGTGCCCGCGTCGGTGCCGCCGTCCGTCGGGTCCGTGGGCTGCGACGGCGGGGTCTCCGGGTCCGACGGCTCGCTGCTCGGCGTCGAACTGGCCGACTGCGACGGGGTGTACGACGGCGTGGACGCCGGCGGCCAGCCGGAGCCCGAACCGGAGCCCGAGTCCGAGCCGTTCTCCGTGGAGGGGTTCGAGGGCTCGTCGGTGTTGTCGTCGGACGGCGTCGGAGAGGGCGACTTCTCCTTGGTGTCCTTGGAGTGCGTCGTCTTCGGCTTGGTGTCGGGGCCGTTGCCGCCGTCGCCGTTCGCGCCCTTCATCGCCAGCGCGACGCCCGCCGCGATCGCGATGACCGCGAGGACGGCGAGGATCCACAGCTTGCCGCGGCCGCTGCCCTTGTTGCCGTGCCCCTCGAAGCCGCCGTCGTCGCCGTTGCCGTAGCCCGTGGGCAGGATCGGCTGCGGGATCTGCGCGGTGCCGCCGCCGTCCCCGGGGTGCGGCATGACGGTCGTCCCGGCGAAACCGGCCGCCGGGGTGTGCCGGCCGTCGTGCGTCTCCACCGGGCCGGTGTTCCAGGTGCCGGTGTGGCCGCCCTGGTCGTACAGCATCTGCAGGCCGTACTGGACCAGGCCGCGCATCTCCTCGGCGGTCTGGAACCGGTCGTCGGGGTCCTTGGCGAGGGAGCGCATGACCAGGCCGTCCAGCTCCGGCGGGCAGCCCTCGGAGACCTCCGACGGCGGGGTCGGGATGTCCTGGACGTGCTGGTAGACCACCGACAGCGGGGTCTCGCCGGTGAACGGGGGCCGCAGGGAGAGCAGTTCGTACAGCAGGCAGCCGGTCGCGTACAGGTCGGAGCGGTGGTCGACGGCCTTGCCGAGCGCCTGCTCCGGGGAGAGGTACTGCGGGGTGCCCATGACCATGCCGGTCTGCGTCATCGTCGTGGACGCGCCGTGCAGGGCGCGGGCGATGCCGAAGTCCATCACCTTGACGGCGCCGCTGTGGGTGATGATGACATTCGCCGGCTTGATGTCACGGTGGACGATGCCATGCTGATGCGAGTAGGCGAGCGCCTCCAGCACCCCGGAGACGATGATCAGGGCCTGCTCGGGGCCCGGCGCCTCGGCGTTCAGCAACAGGTCGCGGATGGTGCGGCCCTCGACCAGCTCCATGACGATGTACGGCACGGACTGGCCGCCCACGACGTCCTCGCCGGAGTCGTACACGGCGACGATCGCGTGGTGGTTGAGGCCGGCGACCGACTGTGCCTCGCGGGTGAAACGGGCCTTGGAGACGGGGTCCTCGGCCAGGTCCGCCCGCAGCAGCTTGACCGCGACCGTACGGCCCAGGCGGACGTCCTCGGCCGCGAACACCTCGGCCATGCCGCCCCGGCCCAGCCGGTGCGTGAGCCGGTACCGGCCGTCGCCGACGAGCCCTCCGTTGCCCCACATCTCCGGCGCGTCTGACATGCCGCCGCCAGTCGCCTCGGGGTCGGACGGGCCCTGAGAGCGCTGCGTCTGTGCCATCAGTCCTCGCCGTCGTTTCTGCCCGCGGTGCGCGCGGTGTTGTTACGGTCTCCGTCGGCCACGCTACAGCCTCCGCGGGGGCCACCGGTTCGGAACGGAAACCGGAACCGACCCGAGACAGACCGGTCATGAAACCTCTAGCACGCGCTGTCGTGCAAATTCTGTGCGCCCGTCGTACGGCCCCTGTAACGCTTGCGCGACGCTTCTTGCGCGTACGGTCACGGAACGGGCACCGCGCTTGACGTGTCGGTGCCCTGGGGCAGACTTGGCCGGGAATGACACATTCGATCAAGGCCTGTTCGCCGGCTGGCGCCGGGCGGCCGGTGGGGGACGCGGAGAGATGAGCCAGGACGGCGCACAGGGCCGGTACGCGGGGCAGGCCCTGGCCGGGGGCCGCTACCAGCTGCGCGACTTGCTGGGCGAGGGCGGTATGGCCTCGGTCCACCTGGCGTACGACGCGGTGCTGGACCGCCAGGTCGCCATCAAGACGCTCCACACCGAGCTGGGCCGGGAGCAGGCCTTCCGTGAGCGCTTCCGCCGCGAGGCGCAGGCCGTGGCCAAGCTCACGCACACCAACATCGTCTCCGTCTTCGACACGGGCGAGGACGCGCTGAACGGCATGACGACGCCGTACATCGTCATGGAGTACGTCGAGGGCCGGCCGCTGGGCTCGGTCCTGGAGCAGGACATCCGGCAGTTCGGCGCGATGCCCGCCGACCAGGCGCTGAAGGTCACCGCCGACGTGCTCGCGGCCCTGGAGATCAGCCACGAGATGGGGCTGGTCCACCGCGACATCAAGCCGGGCAACGTGATGGTGACCAAGCGTGGCGTGGTCAAGGTGATGGACTTCGGCATCGCCCGCGCCATGCAGTCCGGCGTCACCTCCATGACCCAGACCGGCATGGTCGTCGGCACCCCTCAGTACCTCTCGCCCGAGCAGGCCCTCGGCCGCGGGGTGGACGCCCGCTCCGACCTGTACTCGGTCGGCATCATGCTGTTCCAGCTGGTGACCGGGCGCCTGCCGTTCGACGCGGACTCGCCGCTGGCGATCGCGTACGCGCATGTGCAGGAGGAGCCGGTGGCGCCCTCCTCGGTCAACCGCGCGCTGCCGCCCGCGGTGGACGCGCTGGTCGCCCGCGCCCTGAAGAAGAACCCGAACGAGCGCTTCCCGACCGCCGAGGCGATGCGTGCCGAGTGCCTGCGGGTCGCGGCCTCCTTCCAGGCGGCCCCGCCGAGCATCGTGCCGGGCGCCGGTCCGAGCCAGAGCGGCTCGGGCGTCGGCTCCGCGGTGTTCCCGCCGGTCGACCGGACGGCCCCGGCGCCGCAGGGCCAGGTCCAGATGCCGTACCAGCCGGCTCCCGCCCCCACCCCGGCGCCGAACCCGTACGGCCACCCGACGCCCCCGGCCCCGTCCTACGGCTACCCGCAGCAGGGCGGCTACCAGACGCCCCCGGTGGGCTACGGCCCGCAGGCCGGCGCGCCCACCCCGCCGCCGTACACGGTCGCGCCGCAGACCCGGCCCGCCGGTGCACCCGGCGGCCGGAAGAAGCGGCCGGTGGTCGTGGCCTCGGTCACGGTCGCGGTCATCGTGGTGGTCGGGGTGGTCGTCGCGCTGACGGTGAAGAACGCCAGCGAGGACATCAAGGCCAACACCGGCGGAACGAGGGCCTCGGCCTCCGCCTCCCACCGGGCGGGCTACCGCGGACCGGACACCAGCCGGCGGATCGACGAGAGCAAGTGCACCGACCCGCAGGAGTCGTGGAAGGACCCGAACAAGATCGAGCTGCCCGACTTCCGCTACAAGGACATCGACTCCGTGAAGGCGTGTCTGCAGGCCGCGGGCTGGAAGTCGGACATCAAGCACCAGGACGAAAACACCTGGGGCGAAGGGACCGTGCTGAACCAGTTCCCCGCCCAGGACTCCGATGTCGACCCCGACGACCTGGACAGCATCGAGCTGAGCGTGTCCACGGGCAACCCGCCGCAGTGATCCGCGCCGGGGTGTAGGCCCGGGCCGTTGGTCCGGCCCGGTGGTACGGGCCGGTGGTACGGGCCGGTGGTACGGGCATGAGTCGGGCCCGGCGGTCGTCCGCCGGGCCCTTCGTGTGTCGTCGGCCGTGTCGTCGGCCGGTGGCCTACAGGTACGGGCCGCCCGAGCGGCCGCCCGCGTGGTGGTCGTCGCCGCCCTCGTGGCCGGTCATACCCGGCGGGAGCGCGCGGCGCATCTGCTCCAACTGGGCCCGCGCGGCCATCTGCTGGGCGAACAGCGTGGTCTGGATCCCGTGGAAGAGGCCCTCCAGCCAGCCCACCAACTGCGCCTGCGCGATCCGCAGTTCCGCGTCGGTCGGGGTGGCGTCGTCGGTGAACGGCAGGGAGAGCCGCTCCAGTTCCTCGACCAGCTCGGGGGCCAGGCCGTCCTCCAGCTCCTTCACCGAGCTGGCGTGGATCTCCTTCAGCCGCACCCGGCTGGCCTCATCGAGGGGAGCGACGCGCACCTCCTCCAGCAGCTGCTTGATCATGCTGCCGATCCGCATGACCTTGGCCGGCTGTTCCACCTGCTCCGTCACCGGGGTCTCACGGGAGTCATCGTCCCCACCGCCGCCGCCGAGTGCCATCCCGTCCTGGCCCACGACGAGGATCTGGGGGTTCTCCGGCGACCGTTCGTTCCTCGGCATCTCCATGCCGCCATTCTCTCGCACGCCAACACCTCATCACCGTCCTGCCCCCTTGTGGGGCTGATCCACCGTTTAGACCCGACGGAGCAATCCAGAATGCCCCCTTCGCCATGGAATGTGAGGCTGGTTCCCGTCGGTTTTCCATCGGTCACGACAACCTGGGCTCCGGGAGGTCACCGACGTGACTCCACGCCTGCGACTCACGCTCCGCTGGCTACGGCCGCTGGCCGTCCTCACGGCGGCCGCACTGCCGGCGTACGGCACCGCCGTCGCGTACGGCGGTACGCCCGTCCACGCCGCGGAGCAGGACTCCGCCCGCCCCTTCGCGACGGGGCACCGCGACGAGCAGCGGCTCACGGGTGCCGCCGGCCGCGGGACCCCGCGGTACACCGCTGCGGACCGCGGACACCCCGAGCAGGGACCGCCGGGCCGCGACGGCCCGGCCCGGGCGCAGGCCACCCCGGCCCCCTCCGCGCACCAGGACGCGCCCGCCGCCGTCCCCCTGCCGTCCGACTCCGCCTCGGCGTCGGTCCGCCCGTACCGCCCGCTCGCCTCCGTCGCGCCGTCCCGGGCGGGCAGCCGGGCCGGTGAGGGGCGGATGCGGCCGGGCCGGCCGGACGGGCCCGCGATCGAGGTGGAGGGCGACGACGACCCCCCGCTCGCCACCCCCGTCGCGCAGCCGGAAGGGCAGGAGGAACCGGAAGAGGCGGAGACCGCACACATACCGGGCGCCTCCTCGTCACCGCAGGAGGCGGACTCCGCCCCGCCCGGGCGTCCGACGCTGCCCGCCCAGCAGGCGGCCCAGCAGGGCGAGGCACCCACGGAGCCGGTCCTGCGGCTCCTGCCCCTGGGCAGCGGCCTGGTCCTCATCGGACTCGGCCTGGGCCTGGCCCTGCTGGGCCTCAGACTGCGCCGGAGCTGACCGGCCCCCGCTACGGCACGACCAGCAGCACCTTGCCGATGTGGCCGCTCTCCTCCACCAGCCGGTGTGCCTCGGCCGCCTCCGGCATCGGCACCTCGCGGTCCACGACCGGGCGGACGTGCCCGGCGGCGAGCAGGGGCCACACATGCTCGCGCACGGCGGCGACGATGGCCGCCTTCTCCTCCAGCGGACGGGCGCGCAGCGAGGTCGCGCTGATCGCGGCCCGCTTGCCGAGCAGCGTGCCGATGTTGAGCTCGGCCTTCACCCCGCCCTGCATGCCGATGATCGCGAGGCGCCCGTTGACGGCGAGGGCCTGGACGTTGCGGTCCAGGTACTTGGCGCCCATGTTGTCGAGGATGACGTCGGCTCCCGCGCCGCCGGTGGCCTGCCGGATCTCGACGACGAAGTCCTGCTCGCGGTAGTTGATGAGCACGTCCGCGCCCAGCTCGGCGCAGCGGTCCAGCTTCTCCTTGGTGCCGGCGGTCACCGCGACCTTGGCGCCGACCGCCTTGGCCAGCTGGATCGCCATGGTGCCGATGCCGCTGGAGCCGCCGTGCACCAGCAGCGTCTCGCCCGGTCGCAGGTGGGCGATCATGAAGACGTTGGACCAGACGGTGCTGACGACCTCGGGCAGTGCCGCCGCCCGGGTCAGGTCGACGCCCTCGGGAACGGGCAGCAGCTGGCCGGCCGGTACGGCGACCTTCTCGGCGTAGCCGCCGCCCGCGAGGAGCGCGCACACCGGGTCGCCGACGGCCCAGCCGGAGACGCCGGGCCCGAGTGCGGCGATCGTGCCGGAGCACTCCAGGCCGGGGTAGGGGGAGGCGCCGGGCGGCGGTTCGTAGAAGCCCTGACGCTGCAGGATGTCGGCGCGGTTGACGGCGCTGGCCACCACCTCGACCAGCACCTCGCCCTCGCCGGGCACCGGATCGGGGACCTCGCCCCACACCAGCGCCTCGGGATCACCAGGTTCGGGAATCGTGATCGCATGCATGCCGGTGACGCTACTCCCGGAGGGTCGCTCACCCGCCGGGCAGGGGTCGGGTGTCGGGGGTGACCTGGGCGCCGGGGGTGGCGCGGACGATGGTGATGAGCCGGTCCGTCAGCTGGAGGGTGCCGACGGACGGATCGTCGTAGCCGAGCACCCGGTGGCCGCGGACGACGCTCACCACCAGGTCGTCCGTCTCCCGCGGCGTCTTGCCCACCTCGCCGCGGACGACCGGCCGCTCGACGATGTCCAGCCCGCTGCCCTGCTGGATGAGGTCCTCCATGACCATGCCGGCGGCGGGGCTGAGCACGGACAGGCCGAGCAGCCGGCCGGCCGCGCCGGAACTGGTGATCACGGCGTCGGCGCCGGACTGCTTGAGCAGCGGGGCGTTCTCCTCCTCGCGCACCGCGGCCACGATCTTGGCGGTGCGGTTGAGCTGGCGGGCGGTCAGGGTCACCAGGACGGAGGTGTCGTCGCGCTGCGGGGCGACGATGATCTGCCGGGCCTTGTGCACCTCGGCCCGTTTGAGCACGTCACTGCGGGTGGCGTCACCTATGACGCCGACGTAGCCCTCGGCGTTCGCCGCGTCGATCACCTTGGAGCTGGGGTCGACCACGACCACCTGCTCTTTCTTCAGACCGGTCGCGCAGACGGTCTGGATGGCCGACCGCCCCTTCGTGCCGAAGCCGATGACGACGGTGTGATCGCGCAAGGCGGACCTCCAGCGGTTCAGGCGCCATTCCTCACGGGTGCGTTCGGTGAGCACCTCCAGCGTGGTGCCGACCAGGATGATCAGGAACAGCACGCGCAGGGGCGTGATGACGAAGATGTTGGCGAGCCGGGCGCCGTCGCTGACCGGGGTGATGTCGCCGTATCCGGTGGTGGAGAGGGTGACGGTCGCGTAGTAGAACGCGTCGAGCAGGTCGACCGGGCCGTCGGAGTTGTCGTGGTAGCCGTCGCGGTCGGCGTAGACGACGAACGCGGTGGCGACCAGCACCACCAGGGCCATGATCAGCCGCTTGACGACCTGGCGGATCGGGCGCTCCACCACTTTCCTCGGGAGTTGCACCCGGTGGGTCACCAGATGCTCGTCCGCGTGGCGGGCGATGGCGTCGTGGCCCGGAAGTTTCACGTGAAACACACCCCGATCCCGGCGGTCGCCCACGGCAGGTCCAGCAGTTCCGTCTCCTCGCCCTGCCGGGCCCCGCCCGGCGGTACGACGGCCAGCGCGTCGGCGGCGGCGATGCCCCGGAGCATGGCCGGCCCGTTGTAGTGCAGCGGCACCGCAAGGTCGCCGCGCAGCACCACGGGGATGAGCCGGGTGTCGTGCGGGTGCCCGTGCGCCGCCTCCCGGAGCGGGAGGCTGTACGGCTCGGGCGCGGGGTGGGCGGCGAGGGTCCGCAGCAGCGGTTCGGCGAGGGTGAGCAGCCCGGAGACGGCCGCGAGCGGGTTGCCGGGCAGGCCGACGAGGTGCTGCTGGTCCTTGGTGCGGGCCAGCAGCATGGGGTGGCCGGGGCGCACCTTGACGCCGTCGACGAGGAGTTCGGCGCCGACGCGTTCCAGGACCGGGTGGACGTGGTCGACCGGTCCGGACGCGGTGCCGCCCGTGGTGACGATCAGGTCGGCCCCGGAGCGGGTGACGGCCTTCTGGAGCGCCCGGGCGTCGTCACCGATCCGGCGTACGGCGACGACGTCGGCTCCGAGCGCGCGCAGCCACGGCGGCAGCATGGGGCCGAGGGCGTCCCTGATCAGCCCGTCGTGCGGCAGTCCCTCGGTCAGCAACTCGTCGCCGAGGACGAGGACTTCGGCGCGGGGCCGGGGCACCACGGTGACCGTGTCGTAGCCGGCCGCCGCGGCCAGGCCCAGGACGGCGGGGGTGACCAGGGTGCCGACGGGCAGCAGCTGGTCGCCGTTGCGGCACTCCTGGCCGCGCGGGCGGATGTCCTGGCCGTGGAGCATCTCGCGGGTGGTGTGCAGACGGCCCTGGGCGTCGATCCGGCCGTGCTCGGTGCGCAGGACGGCGGTGGTGTCGGCGGGGATGCGGGCGCCGGTGGCGATGCGGACCGCCTCGCCGTCGGTGAGCGGCTCCGGCTGCCCGTGCCCGGCGAGCACACCCTCCTCCCGCACCTGCCAGGGGCCGGGTCCGGCGACCGCCCAGCCGTCCATCGCGGAGGTGTCGAAGGAGGGCAGGTCGGTGAGCGCGTCGAGCGGAGCGGCCAGGGCCAGTCCGAGGGCGTCGCCGAGCGGCACGGAGACGGGGGTGCGGCGGGCGCGGGAGCGCGCGGCGCGGGCGGCGATCTCCCGGGCCCGGGGCCAGGGGGTGGCCCGGTGCCGCTCGGCGGACCGGTCTTTGGGCGTCTGCGCGGCCGGGCCGGCCGCCCGGCCCGTGCCGTCGTCCGGGCCGTCGTCCCGGGGCTTGCCGTGGGCGTCCCTCACGAGCGCCAGCGCCTCCTCGACATCGAGGTCGTCGGTGTCTTCGGCGGGCGCCTCGGCCCGGGTGCCGGGGGCGGTCATCCGGCGTCCGGGGCGCTCGGGCCCCCGGTGCTCCCGTCCGGCTCCCCGTCGCTTTCCTCCGCCCAGCGCAGCGCCAGCGCGGCGGCCCTGCGGGCAGCCTCGGCGACGGCCTCGGGGCCGCCCTTGCCCTGGGCCGCGGCATAGCCGACGAGGAAGGTGGTCAGCGGGGCCGCGGGGCGGGCCACGCCGTGTGCGGCGTCCCGGGCCAGGTCGAGCAGGACGCCGGTGTCGACGTCGAGATCGATGCCCAGCTCGTCCTTGACTGCGGAGATCCATTCATCCAACACGTGCCCATGCTCCCTGATCCGTGCCCTGGCGTCGGCGATGTCGTCCCAGGTGTCGCAGTCGAAGGACGCGAGCGGGTCCGGGACGCGGGTGAGGCGGAGGGCGCCGGTCAGCCGGCGCAGGGGAAGCCCGGTGAGGCCGTCGTGCGCGGCGGCGAGGGCGGTCAGCTCGCGGCGCAGGGCGGCGGTGCGGTAGGCGGCCACGAGCGGCTGGTCGCGGCCGTCGGCGTCGGTGAGCAGCGCGCCGTCGGCGCCGGTGTCCTGAAGGGCGGTCAGCAGGCGCCGGAGCGTGGCCGGTCCGAGGAAGGGCAGGTCGGCGGAGAGGACGACGGTGTGCGCGGCGGTGGTGAGGCGCAGCCCGGCCGCGAGCGCGGCCACCGGTCCGCCGCCGGGCGGCTCCTCGCGCGCCCAGCGCACCGGGCGGGCGGTGGGCCGGGGCGCGGCCACGACGACGGTCGTCCGGGCGTCCGCGCAGGCCGCGAGCACCCGGTCGAGCAGCGCGCGGCCCCCGACCCGGACGGCGGGCTTGTCGGCCCCGCCGAGCCGGCGGGCGGCACCGCCGGCCAGCACGACGGCGTCGTACGGCGCGGCGGGCCCGGCGGGGGCGTGGTCGGTCACCCCCCGAGTATGTCCTGCCCGGTCCTCCTTCCGGACCCGGCGTAGGTCACACCGTGGGCATGCTCGTCCCGCACCGCGCGCCGGTCTCCCTCAGGGGTGCTTCACAGGGTGCGCAGCAGCACCGCCGGCTGTTCCACGCAGTCCGCCACGTACCGCAGGAAGCCGCCCGCCGTGCCGCCGTCGCACACCCGGTGGTCGAAGGTGAGCGAGAGCTGGACGACCTGGCGGACGGCCAGCTCGCCCTCGTGCACCCACGGCTTGGGGACGATGCGGCCGACGCCGAGCATGGCCGCCTCGGGGTGGTTGATGATCGGGGTGGAGCCGTCGACGCCGAAGACGCCGTAGTTGTTCAGCGTGAAGGTCCCGCCGGTGAGTTCCCCGGGCGTGAGCGTGCCCGCGCGGGCGGCCTCGGTGAGCCGGGCGAACTCGGCGGTCAGGGACTCGGCGTCGCGCGTGTGGGCGTCCCGGACGACCGGCACGACCAGGCCGCGTTCGGTCTGGGCGGCGAACCCGAGGTGGACGTGGTCGAGCCGGACGATCTCGCGGGCCTCGGTGTCGACGGTGGAGTTCAGCTCGGGGAACCGGGCCAGGGCCGCCGTGCAGATGCGGGCGAGCAGCGCGAGCAGGGAGATCTTCTGCCCGCCTGCCGCGTTCATCGCCGTCCGCGCGCGCATGAGTTCGGTCGCGTCGGCGTCGACCCAGCAGGTCGCGTCCGGGATCTCCCGGCGGCTGCGGGAGAGCTTGTCGGCGACCGCACCGCGTACGCCCTTGAGCGGGACCCGCGCGCCGGCCTCGGCCCGGGGTGCCGCCGCAGGGGCCGCCTGGACGGCCGGTGCCTCGGCCGTACCGGTCTTCGCGGTCCCGGCCCGCAGCGCGTTCTCGACGTCCGCGCGCAGGATGAGTCCGTCCGGTCCGGAGCCGGCCAGCTGCCGCAGGTCGACGCCGTTGTCCCGGGCGAGCTTGCGCACGAGGGGGGAGATCACGGGGACCGGTCCCTCGGCGGGCGCGGAGGCGGGCGCGGGCACCGGTGCCGTCGCCGGTGCGGTCACGCGCGCGCGGGGTGCCGCCGAAGCGGCCTTGGCCTGCTGCGCCTGCCCGTTGGCGCCGGCCGTGCCCGCCCGTACCCGGCGCCGGCGGGCCGCCGGGGCCTGGGTGCCGTAGCCCACCAGGACGTTGCCGGAGCCCTCGGGCTCCGCCGCCGGTGCGCCGACGGCGACCGTCAGCAGCGGGGCGCCGACGGGCAGTTCGGTGCCCTCCTCGCCGAAGCGTGCGGTGACCACACCGCCGTAGGGGCAGGGCACCTCGACCATCGCCTTGGCCGTCTCCACCTCGACCACCGGCTGGTCGACGGCGACCACGTCGCCGACCTTGACCAGCCAGCGGACGATCTCCGCCTCGGTGAGTCCCTCGCCGAGGTCGGGAAGCTTGAACTCCAGCACCTGAGCCATCAGCCCTCGGCCTCCCACTGCAGCCGGGCCACGGCGTCGAGGATGCGGTCGACGCCGGGCAGGTGGTGCCGCTCCAGCATGGGCGGCGGGTAGGGGATGTCGAAGCCGGCCACGCGCAGCACCGGCGCCTCCAGGTGGTGGAAGCAGCGCTCGGTGATGCGGGCCGCGATCTCGCCGCCCGGTCCGCCGAAGCCGGTGGACTCGTGGACGACGACGGCCCGGCCGGTACGCCGGACGGCCGCGCAGACCGTCTCGTCGTCGAACGGCACCAGGGAGCGCAGGTCGACGACCTCCAGGTCCCAGCCCTCGGCCCGGGCGGCCTCGGCGGCCTCCAGGCAGACCGGCAGCGAGGGGCCGTAGGTGACGAGCGTGGCGGTGCTGCCGGGCCGGCGCACCACCGCGCGGCCGATGGGCTCGACGTCGGTGGGCTGCTCGGGGTTCCAGGTGTCCTTCGACCAGTACAGCCGCTTCGGTTCCAGGAAGACGACCGGGTCGTCCGAGGCGATGGCCTGGCGCAGCAGTCCGTAGGCGTCGGCGACGGTGGCCGGGGTCACGACGTGCAGCCCCGGCGTCGCCATGTAGTAGGCCTCGGAGGAGTCGCTGTGGTGCTCGACACCGCCGATGCCGCCCCCGTAGGGGATGCGGACGGTGATCGGCAGGGGCATCCGGCCGCGCGTGCGGTTGCGCATCCGGGAGACATGACTGATCAGCTGTTCGAACGCCGGGTAGGCGAAGGCGTCGAACTGCATCTCCACCACCGGCCGCAGGCCGTACATGGCCATGCCGACGGCGGTGCCGAGGATGCCGGCCTCGGCGAGCGGGGTGTCGGTGCAGCGGTCCTCGCCGAACTCCTTGGCGAGGCCGTCGGTGACGCGGAAGACCCCGCCGAGGGTGCCGACGTCCTCACCCATGACGTGCACGGTGGGGTCGGCGGCCATCGCGTCGCGCATCGCGCGCGTGAGGGCCTGCGCCATGGTGGCGGGCTTGACGGCGACGGTGGTCATCGGGTGCCGCCTTCCTGCTCGCCGTGCTGCTCCTGCTCGGCCTCCAGCTCGGCCCGCAACAGGGCCCGCTGCTCGCGCAGTTGCGCCGTGGTCTCGGCGTAGACGTGGTCGAAGAGGTCCATGGGGTCGAGTTCGGGGTCCTGGTTCATGCGCTCCCGCAGTGCGGCGGCCATCGTCTCGGCGTCCTGCCGCACGGCCTCGATGCCGGCCTCGTCGAGCAGTCCACGCGTGGTCATCTCGCGTTCCAGCAGCTGGACCGGGTCGTGGGCACGCCAGGCCGCGACCTCGGCGTCCTCGCGGTAGCGGGTGGCGTCGTCGGCGTTGGTGTGGGCCTCGATGCGGTACGTCACCGCCTCCACCAGGGTCGGGCCGCCGCCCGCACGGGCGTGCCGTACGGCGTCGCTCAGGACCTCGTGCACGGCCACGGCGTCGTTGCCGTCGACCAGCCGGCCCGGCATGCCGTACCCGACGGCCTTGTGGGCCAGGGAGGGCGCGGCGGTCTGCTTGGCGAGCGGGACGGAGATGGCGAAGCCGTTGTTCTGCACCAGGAAGACGACCGGCGCCTGCCAGACGGCGGCGAAGTTCAGCGCCTCGTGGAAGTCGCCCTCGCTGGTCCCGCCGTCGCCCACCATGGCGAGCGCGACCACGTCGTCGCCCTTGAGGCGGGCGGCGTGGGCGAGGCCGACGGCGTGCGGCAGCTGGGTGGCGAGCGGGGTGCTGAGCGGGGCCACCCGGTGGGCGTAGGGGTCGTAGCCGGTGTGCCAGTCGCCGCGCAGCAGGGTGAGCGCCTCGGCGGGGTCCACGCCCCGGGCGACGACGGCGAGCGTGTCGCGGTAGCTGGGGAAGAGCCAGTCGCGCTCCTCCAGGGCCAGGGCGGCGGCGACCTCGCAGGCCTCCTGGCCGGTGCTGGACGGGTAGACGGCGAGCCGGCCCTGCTTGGTCAGGGCGGTGGCCTGCGTGTTGTAGCGGCGGCCGCGCACCAGCTGCGCGTACAGCCGGCTCAGCAGGCCGGGGTCGGCCTTGCCGGCCGCCTCCGTGCCGAGGACGCGGTAGGGCTCGGCGTCGGGCAGCAGCGGCGCGGGGTCCATACGGGGCTGCCAGGCGGGCGGCGGCGAAGGCCGGTACGCGCCCCGCTGCTCCAGAACCGTCATGACGGCACCTCCTCGTGGGAGCGGCTACGGGAGGCGTGTCGGCTGTGACTCGCCTCACCAACCGATTGTTCGGTCGCCGACACATTTTGGCTACAGGCACCTCAAGGCTGTGGACAAACGGTTCTCCACAGCCTGGAATGAACGCAGGGCGTCCACGGCGAGGAAGCGGGGGGACATGGGACCTGAACAAATGGCCGACGGGCCGCAGGACGGCGCCGCGCTGCCGCCGCGCCCGCTGGACGCCATCGATCAGGACATCCTGCGGATCCTCCAGGCGGACGGCCGCGCCTCGATACGGTCGGTCGCCGAACGCGTCCACGTCTCGCGCGCCAACGCCTACGCGCGCATCAACCGGCTCGTCGAGGACGGGGTGATCCGGGGCTTCAGCGCGCGCGTGGACCACGAGCGGGCCGGCCACGGCACATCGGCGTACATCACGCTGAAGATCGTCCAGAACACCTGGCGCACGGTCCGCGAACAGCTCAGGCAGCTGCCCGGCGCCTCCCACATCGCGCTGGTCGGCGGCGACTTCGATGTGCTGCTGCTGGTGCACACGCCCGACAACAGGGCGCTGCGCGAGCTGGTGCTGACCCGGCTCCAGGCGATTCCGGAGGTGCTGAGCACCCGGACGCTGCTGGTGTTCGAGGAGGAGGACCTGGAGCCGGAGACCTGAGGGCCGGACGGCCGGGGTCAGTCGTGGCGCAGCCCGGAGAAGACCAGCCGGACCACAGCCTCGGCCACCTCCCGGTCGCTCGCGCCCCGCACGTCCGGCCGGTACCACTCCACGATGGAGTTGATCATGCCGAAGACCAGCCGGGTGGCCAGCCTGACCTCCACGTCCCCGCGCACGTCCCCGTCGGCCGCCGCCGCCTTCAGCAGCTCGGCGACCCGGTGGTCGAAGTCGCGGCGCCGCTCCAGCGCCCACCGCTCGGTCTCGGTGTTGCCCCGCACGCGCAGCAGCAGCGTCACATAGGGCAGCTCGGCTATGAGCACCTCGACCATGCGGCGCACGACGTGCTCCAGCCGGTCGGCGGGCCGCCCCGCGCGCGCGTGCTCCTCGTCCAGGATGGCGAAGAGCCCGTCCAGGGCGCGGCTGACGGCCCGCCGGAGCAGCTCCTCCTTGCCGCTGACGTGGTGGTAGATCGACGACTTGGAGATGCCGGCCGCCTTGGACAGGTGCTCCATGGAGGTGCCGTCGTAGCCGCGCTCGTTGAAGACCCGCACGGCGACGGAGAGCAGCGTCTCGGGGGTGTAGGTGTCGCGCCGGGCCGTGGTCATGAGGTGCCCTCCTGCTTGCCGGCGGCGTGCCCGTGGCGGTACAGCGCGAGCGAGGGCGCGCACCGCCCGGAGGGGTCCCGCAGGTTCAGCTCCTCCAGCAGGTCGTGCGCCCAGAGCCGGCCGAGCCTGCGGTTCCACTCGAAGGGGCCCAGGGGGTAGTTGACGCCGAGGCGCATCGCGGTGTCGACGTCCTCCTCGGTGGCCACGCCCTTGGCGACGGCGTCGTACGCGAGGTCGACGATCCGGGCGACCGTGCGGGCGACGATCATGCCGGGGACGTCGCCGATGACGCTGACCTTCTTGCCCAGTGCCTGGAAGAGGCCGACGGCCTCGGCGACGGTCCGGGCGGGGGTGTCCTGGGCGGCGGACAGGGCGATGCGGGTGGCCTCGCGGTAGTCCAGTGCGAGGTCGAAGTAGACGACGTCGTCGAACTCCACGGAGGTCTGGCCGTCGGCGAGGACGAGCTGGCCGCCACTGGGCAGCACCAGCCGGGTGCCGTCGTCCTCGCCCTCCTCGCGCACCGTGATGCCCGCCTCGCGGATCATCGTGAGCAGTTCGGCGGCCGGACCCAGGTCGCCCTCGGCGATGATGTAGGCGGGCGGCTGCTCCCGGTCGGCGGTGTGCGGTTCGGGCCGCTCGGCGCCGTCCCGGTAGTCGTACCAGCCGCGCCCGGTCTTGCGGCCGAGCCGGCCGGACTCCACCAGCCGGCGCTGGGCCAGGGAGGGGGTGAAGCGCACGTCGTGGAAGAAGGACTGCCACACCGAGTGGGTCACGGACTCGTTGACGTCCTGACCGATCAGGTCGGTCAGCTCGAAGGCACCCATCCTGAAGCCGCCCGACTCGCGCAGGACCGCGTCGATGGTGGCGGGGTCGGCCGCCTGGGACTCGTAGACGGCGAAGGCCTCGGCGTAGAAGGGCCGGGCGATGCGGTTGACGATGAACCCGGGGGTGTCGGCGCAGGCCACCGGGGTCTTGCCCCAGGCGCGGGCGGTCTCGTACGCGCGCGTGGCCGACGTGACGTCGGTGGCGAACCCGGAGACCACCTCGACCAGCGGCAGCAGCGGCGCCGGGTTGAAGAAGTGCAGGCCGACGAAGCGGCCCGGGTGGCGCAGCGCACCGCCGATCGCCGTCACCGACAGCGAGGAGGTGTTGGTGGCGAGCAGGCAGTCGTCGGCGACGATCTCCTCCAGCTCGCCGAAGAGCCGCTGCTTGACGTCCAGCCGCTCCAGGACGGCCTCCACGACCAGGGCGCAGTCGGCCAGCTCCGCGAGGCTGTCGGCGGGCTTGAGGCGGGCGCGGGCCGCGTCCCGGTCGGTGCCGGTGAGCCGGCCCTTCTCCGCCAGCCGGTCGAGCCGGGCGCCGATCGCTTCGGCCGCGTCCCGGGCCCGCCCGGGTGCGGCGTCGTACAGCCGTACGGGGTGGCCGGCGACCAGCGCGACCTGGGCGATTCCCTGGCCCATGGTGCCGGTGCCGACCACGGCCACGGGGCTGCTGAGGTCGAGTGCTGTCATGTGCGCGATCCTCCCGCACGGGGTTTTCCACAGATGCGGCGGACCCCCTTGAACCGACCGATCGTTCGGTTACTCTAGCTCTGACCGTCCCATCCCGCTGCTCTTTCCGCCAGGTCCCGAGCTCGACGAAGAGTTCTCCAGACGAGGAGTTGGTCCCGCATGGCCGCCGAACTGACCGCCCACGAGCTGATCGAGAAGCACCGGCCCACGCTCGACCAGGCCCTGGAAGCGATCCGCACGCGCGCGTACTGGTCCCCGCACCCCGAGCACCCCAAGGCGTACGGCGAGAACGGCAGCCTGGACGCGGCGGCGGGCAAGGCCGCCTTCGACGCCCTGCTGGGCACCCGCCTGGACCTGGGCCAGCCCGGCACGGACGACTGGGTGGGCGGCGAGGTATCGCCGTACGGCATCGAGCTGGGCGTGACGTACCCGCACGCGGACATCGACGTGCTGCTGCCGGCCATGCAGGCCGGGCAGCGGGCCTGGCGGGACGCCGGGCCGGAGGTCCGCGCGGTGGTCTGTCTGGAGATCCTCAAGCGGATCGGCGACCGGACGCACGAGTTCGCGCACGCCGTCATGCACACCAGCGGCCAGGCCTTCATGATGGCGTTCCAGGCCGGCGGCCCGCACGCCCAGGACCGCGGCCTGGAGGCGGTGGCGTACGCGTACGCGGAGCAGGTCCGCACCCCCGAGGCGGCCGAGTGGACCAAGCCCCAGGGCAAGCGCGACCCGCTGGTGCTGACCAAGGCCTTCACGCCGGTCCCGCGCGGGATCGGCCTGGTCATCGGCTGCAACACCTTCCCGACCTGGAACGGCTACCCGGGCCTGTTCGCCTCCCTGGCCACCGGCAACGCGGTCCTGGTCAAGCCGCACCCGCGCGCGGTGCTGCCGCTCGCGCTCACCGTCCAGGTCGCCCGGGACGTGCTGGCCGGGGCGGGCTTCGACCCGAACCTGGTCGCGCTGGCCGCCGAGCGCCCCGGCGAGGGCATCGCCAAGACCCTCGCCACCCGCCCCGAGATCAAGGTCATCGACTACACCGGGTCGACGTCCTTCGGCGACTGGCTGGAGGCCAACGCCCGCCAGGCCCAGGTCTACACGGAGAAGGCCGGCGTCAACACGGTGATCGTGCACTCCACGGACGACTACAAGGGCATGCTGTCCAACCTGGCGTTCTCGCTGTCCCTGTACAGCGGCCAGATGTGCACCACCCCGCAGAACCTGCTCATCCCCCGCGACGGCATCACCACCGACCAGGGCCCCAAGACCTTCGACGAGGTCACCGCCGACCTCGCCCGCGCGGTCGACGGCCTGCTCGGCGACGACGCGCGCGCGAACGCCCTGCTCGGCGCCATCGTCAACCCGGACGTCAAGGCCCGCCTGGAGGCCGCGGCCGGTCTCGGCGAGGTCGCCCTCGCCTCCCGTGAGATCGCCAATCCGGAGTTCCCGGGCGCGGTGGTCCGCACGCCCGTCATCGTCAAGCTGGACGGCGCCAAGCCGGACGACGAGGCCGCCTACATGAGCGAGTGCTTCGGCCCCGTCTCCTTCGCCGTCGCCGTCGACTCGCTGACCGACGCGGTGGAGCTGCTGCGCCGCACGGTCCGGGAGAAGGGCGCGATGACGGTCGGCGCGTACACCACGGACGCCGAGGCCGAGGAGGCGATCCAGGAGGTGTGCCTGGAGGAGGCCGCCCAGCTGTCGCTCAACCTGACGGGCGGGGTCTACGTGAACCAGACGGCCGCCTTCTCCGACTTCCACGGCTCGGGCGGCAACCCGGCGGCGAACGCGGCCCTGTGCGACGGCGCCTTCGTGGCGAACCGCTTCCGGGTCGTCGAGGTCCGCCGGGAGGCCTAAGGGCCTGTCGTTGGGATCATGCCGGGCTCGCGGGCCCTGGCACCGCGCCCTGATCCGGCCTGATCCAAACGAAAGACCCTAGACCGAGAAGGCGGCGCCGGTCGCACTCCAGTGGTACAGCGTCATCGCCACGCTGGTGGCGAGGTTGTAGCTGGAGACCTGGGGGCGCATCGGAAGGCGCAGCAGGTGGTCGGCTCGGGCGCGCAGTTCCGGTGACAGGCCGGTGCGTTCCGAGCCGAAGGCCAGCACGGCGTCGTCGGGCAGCTTGGTGGCGCGGATGTCCTCGCCCTCCGGGTCGAGGGCGAACAGCGGGCCGGCGGGCAGCTCGTCGACGCCGAGCCGCTCGACGGCGGTCGCGAAGTGCAGGCCCGCGCCGCCCCGCAGCACCGTGGGATGCCAGGGGTCGAGGGTGCCCGTGGTGACCACGCCGGTCGCCCCGAAGCCGGCGGCCAGCCGGATCACGGCGCCCGCGTTGCCGAGGTTGCGGGGGTTGTCCAGGACCACGACGGGCGCGGTGCGGGGCGTACGGGCGAGCGAGCGCAGGTTGGCCTCGCGGGAGGGCCGTACCGCGAGCGCGGCCACCCCGGTCGGATGGGGGCGCGGGACGAGCGAGGCGTAGGCCGGCTCGGGCACCTCCGCCAGGAGGGCCTCCAGGGCGTCGCGCACGTCCCCGGCCAGGTCCTCGGCGAGGGCGAGCGCGGCCTGCCGGTCGGTGGTGACCGCGACCGGCACCTCGGCCCCGAAGCGCAGCGCGTGCTTCAGCGCGTGGAAGCCGTCGAGCAGCACGGCGGTGTCCGCGTGCGCGCGCCAGCGGCTCAGCGGATCGCTCATGCCGTGAACCCTACGCGGTCCGCCGCGCTCTCCTCGGGCGAGCGCGGGCCGGGTACCGTACGGCCGGCCCGCCGGACGAGCCGCCCCCGCGCGCGTGCGGCCAGGTCGCCCAGCCGGCGCAGGAAGGACGTCGGCAGGAACACCGCGTCCGCGGTGATCATCGCCAGCGAGAAGAACGGCAGGCCGAGGACGACCGCGATCACCGCGTGCTCGGTCATCATCAGCACCAGCAGCACGTTTTTGGCCCGCCGGTTGAGCAGCGTGAACGGGAAGGCGATCTGCACCATGACCGTCCCGTAGGTCACGATCATCATGATCGTGCCGCTGGACGACATCAGGTCGGCCAGGGCGGGCCAGGGCGAGAAGTAGTCCAGGTGGAGCGGGTAGTAGACGGCGGTGCCGTCCTGCCAGCGCGAGCCCTGGATCTTGTACCAGCCGGCCGTGGCGTAGATCAGGCAGGCCTCCGCCATGATCACGGCCAGCGCGCCGTTGTGGAGCACGTTGGCGACGACGTCGAGCAGGATCCGCGGCTGCTCCCAGGCCGCCCGGCGGCCGACGGCCCACCACAGGCCGAGCCCGGCCCAGGCCGTCCACAGCAGCGCCGGGACCAGCCAGCCGTTGTCGAACCGCCCGGTCAGCGTCGCCGTACCGAGTGCCGCGCCCAGCACCGCCCACAGCACCGGGCCCACCCGGTCGGCCGGCACCCGCTCCCCGCGCGCGGGGGCCGCCTCGCCCTGGGCCGCGCGCCGCGCGTCCAGGGACCACACCTGCCCGCAGCGGGTGAACACCAGGTAGAAGGCCATCAGGTGCAGCACGTTGTCGCCGCCGTCGCCGACGAACACGCTGCGGTTCTGCAGCGACAGCACGCCCACCATGAACAGCAGGGACGCGGTCCGGGTGCGCCAGCCCAGCAGCAGGGCCGCGCTCGCGAGGATGGCCAGGGTGTAGCAGCACTCGAACCAGAGCCGCCCGTCGGACCACAGCAGCGCCGAGAAGGCGTGGTTGTCGGCGGTCAGCTGCTTGGCGAGGTTCCAGCCCCACGGTCCGGAGGGGCCGTACAGCTCCCGACGGTGCGGGAACTCGCGCAGCAGGAACAGCAGCCAGGTCCCGGCGAAGCCGATCCGGACCACGGCGCTCTGGTACGGCCCGAGGGCCGCCTCGGTGACCCGGGCGACACCACGCGACAGCGTCAGCGAGAGTCGGTTCACCGCACACCTCCCGCGGCCTCGTCGGACGTCAGGGACCACCAGGGCAGCAGGCGGTAGGCGGGCTTGTCGGACACCCGCTCACGGCTCCACGGCGGCGGCTGCACATTGGTGGTGCTGGAACGGACCTGCACGCGCTGGATCACGCCCTCCCGGCTCGTCGGATCGTCCCGGTACAGGCGCATCACCACGATCCGCCGCAGGTACTGCTCGGACAGGGAGCCGCGCGGGCCGACGGGACGGTTGTCGGTGCCGTGCGTGGCGGCGAAGAAGTCCCAGGCCCGGCGTAGCTCGTTCTGCTGGGTGTGGCTGGGCACCGGGTTGCCGTCGATGGCGGCGCCGTCCTGCGCGGACAGGTCGGTCCAGCCGGTGGTGCGCAGCCCGCCGTCCCGCATCCGTACCTCCGCGCGAACCTGTACGGCGATGTTCTGCTGCAGCGGGTTCGGGGCGAACAGCTTCCAGTTCTGCTCGAACTCCGGGTACACCCACTCCTCTATCGCCTTGCCGTGCTGCTTCGTCACCGTGTTGGCGGGGGCGAGGCTGAGGAACACCATCAGCAGGTGCACACAGGCGGCCACGGCGACCACCGCGAGCGCTACCGCGGCCCCGATCTGGTAGCGGGGGGAGAGGGCGGCGACGCCGGTGCGGGGCGCGGGTGCGGGGGGCTCGGGCGGTTCCGCGGGCTCTTCCGGGAGACGCGTCCCGGCCGGCCCGTCCGGGCCCTGTGGGCCCCGCGGATCCTCGTCGTACGCGTCCATTCCGTCCCGTCCCCCGTTTCGGCTCATGCGGTCAGCCCGGTGTGCTGCCCGGTGTACTGCTCGGTCGTGCGGCCCGGCCGTCCGGCCCGGCGGTACGGCCGGGCGGACGCGCGGCGCCGTCACAGGCGCCGCATGCGGCACGAGCGCCACGTCCCGGCGCCCGCACGGAACGGTACTCAGCCCCGGGCACCGGGCGCAGCCCCGGGTACGGGCCGAACCACGGTGGTCCTCGCCACGCGGCGGGTGTACGGGGGCGTCCCACGAGGCCCGACCGCACCGCGGCAGACCCCTCCGGCGCCTTGTCCACAGGCGGGGCGAGCAGTTTTCCACAGCGGTTGACACCCCGCCGGGCCCGGCACACCATGGAACACGCACGGACCGAACGATCGGTCGGGACGCTTTCACTCGGACAGAGTTCACCGCAGAGCCCGAGGTCAGGGGGACCGCATGGCCACAGCAGCCGCGCAGCGCACGGCACCGGACACCGTCGACACGGCGGCCTACCAGCACGCCTTCGACGCGGCCGTGGCCGCCGACGAACGCATCGAACCGCGCGACTGGATGCCCGACGCCTACCGCGCGACCCTGGTCCGGCAGATCGCCCAGCACGCGCACTCCGAGATCATCGGCATGCAGCCGGAGGCCAACTGGATCACCCGCGCGCCCTCGCTGCGCCGCAAGGCGATCCTGATGGCCAAGGTCCAGGACGAGGCCGGCCACGGCCTGTACCTCTACAGCGCGGCCGAGACCCTCGGCACCAGCCGCGACGAGCTGCTCGACAAGCTGCACGCCGGCCGCCAGAAGTACTCCTCGATCTTCAACTACCCCACCCTGACCTGGGCCGACGTCGGCGCGATCGGCTGGCTGGTGGACGGCGCCGCGATCACCAACCAGGTCCCGCTGTGCCGCTGCTCCTACGGCCCGTACGCCCGGGCGATGGTGCGGATCTGCAAGGAGGAGTCCTTCCACCAGCGCCAGGGGTACGAACTGCTGCTGGCCCTCAGCAAGGGCACCCCGGAGCAGCACGCCATGGCCCAGGACGCGGTGGACCGCTGGTGGTGGCCGTCACTGATGATGTTCGGCCCGCCCGACGACGCGTCCCAGCACTCCGCGCAGTCGATGGAGTGGAAGATTAAGCGCCACTCCAACGACGAGCTGCGCCAGCGCTTCGTGGACATCTGCGTCCCGCAGGCCGAGTCCCTGGGCCTCACCCTGCCCGACCCGGAGCTGCGGTGGAACGAGGAGCGGGGGCACTACGACTTCGGTCCGATCGACTGGACGGAGTTCTGGGAGGTCCTCAAGGGCAACGGCCCCTGCAACGAGCAGCGGATCACCCAGCGCAGGCGCGCCCACGAGGAGGGCGCCTGGGTACGGGAAGCAGCCGCGGCCTACGCGGCCAAGCACGCCGGCGACACCGGTGAGACGGGAGCGACGCGAGCATGAGCACCACCGACTGGCCCCTGTGGGAGGTCTTCGTGCGCTCCAGGCGCGGCCTCTCCCACACCCACGCCGGCAGCCTGCACGCGCCCGACGCCGAGCTGGCCCTGCGCAACGCCCGCGACCTGTACACCCGGCGCGGCGAGGGCGTCTCCATCTGGGTCGTCCCGGCCGCCGCGATCACCGCGTCCTCACCGGACGAGAAGGACCCGTTCTTCGAGCCGGCCGCCGACAAGCCCTACCGGCACCCGACCTTCTACGACATCCCGGAAGGGGTGAAGCACCTGTGACCGCCACGGGCCCCGCCACCGTCCCGGTGACCGCCGCGCTCGCCCTCGGCGACGACGCCCTGGTGCTCTCCCACCGCCTGGGGGAGTGGGCCGGGCACGCCCCCGTCCTGGAGGAGGAGGTCGCCCTCGCCAACATCGCCCTGGACCTGCTCGGCCAGGCCCGGGTGCTGCTGTCGATGGCCGGCGACGAGGACGAGCTGGCCTACCTGCGGGAGGAGCGCGCCTTCCGCAACCTCCAGCTGGTCGAGCAGCCGAACGGCGACTTCGCACACACCATCGCCCGCCAGCTGTACTTCTCCGCCTACCAGCACCTCCTCTACGCCGAACTCGCCGCCGGGGACGGCCCGTTCGCTCCGCTGGCCGCGAAGGCGGTGAAGGAGGTCGCCTACCACCGCGACCACGCCGAGCAGTGGACGCTGCGGCTCGGCGACGGCACCGAGACCAGCCACGAGCGGATGCGGCGGGCCTGCGACGCGCTGTGGCGGTTCACCGGGGAGATGTTCCAGCCGGTGGAGGGCCTCGACGCCGACTGGGCCGGCCTGGAGCAGCGCTGGCTGGAGTCCGTCACCGACGTGCTCGGCCGGGCCGGCCTCGCCCTCCCCGAGGGCCCGCGCACCGGCGCCTGGTCGGCGGGCGCCGGCCGGCAGGGCCTGCACACCGAGCCGTTCGGCCGGATGCTCGCCGAGATGCAGCACCTGCACCGCAGCCACCCGGGGGCGTCGTGGTGACCGCCACCACCGCCCTGGAAGCGGAGCTGCTGGAGCTGGCCGGCGCGGTCCCCGACCCCGAACTGCCCGTGCTCACCCTGCGGGAGCTGGGCGTGCTGCGCGCGGTGCACCTCCGGGGCAGTGACGCGGTGCAGGTCGACCTGACCCCGACCTACACCGGCTGCCCGGCCCTGGAGGCGATGAGCGTCGACATCGAGCGGGTGCTGCGCGCCCACGGCATGCGCGAGGTCACCGTCCGCACGGTGCTCTCCCCCGCCTGGTCGACGGACGACATCACCCCCGAAGGGCGCGAGAAGCTCCGGGAGTTCGGCATCGCTCCCCCGCGCGTGCGCCACGACGGCGGCCCGGTGCCGCTGTCCCTGGGCCCCACCCGCACCCACGACACCGCCACCGCCACCGAGCCGGTCCGCTGCCCGCACTGCGGGTCGGCCGACACCGAGCTGCTGAGCCGGTTCTCCTCCACCGCGTGCAAGGCGCTGCGCCGCTGTCTGTCCTGCCGTGAACCGTTCGACCACTTCAAGGAGTTGTGATGGCCCGCTTCCACCCGCTCCCGGTGGCCGCGGTCGACCGGCTCACCGACGACTCCGTCGCCCTCACCCTCACCGTCCCGCCCGAGCTGCGCGAGGAGTACCGGCACGCACCCGGCCAGCACCTCGCACTGCGCCGCCGGGTCGACGGCATGGAGATCCGGCGCACCTACTCGATCTGCTCCCCCGCCCCCGATCCGGCCGGCGAGGGCCCGAGCAGCCTGCGGGTGGGGGTCCGGCTGGTCGACGGCGGGGCCTTCTCGACGTACGCGCTCAAGGAGATCGCCGTCGGGGACGAGCTGGAGGTGATGACCCCGGCGGGCCGCTTCACGCTGGACCCGGCGCCGGGTCTGTACGCGGCGATCGTCGGCGGCAGCGGCATCACCCCGGTGCTGTCCATCGTCGCCACGCTGCTGGCGCGCGAACCCGAAGCCCGGTTCTGCCTGGTACGCAGCGACCGTACGGCGGCCTCGACGATGTTCCTGGAGGAGGTCGCCGACCTGAAGGACCGCTACCCCGAGCGGCTGCAGCTGGTGACCGTGCTCTCCCGGGAGGAACAGCAGGCGGGACTGCCGTCCGGCCGGCTCGACCGGGAGCGGCTCACGGGGCTGCTGCCCGCGCTGCTGCCGGTGGAGCGGGTGGCGGGCTGGTTCCTGTGCGGGCCGTACGGGCTGGTGCAGGGCGCGGAGCAGGCGCTGCGCGGGCTGGGCGTGGCGCGGGGCCGGATCCACGAGGAGATCTTCCACGTGGACGCGGGGTCGGCTCCGGCGGCCATGGTCGCGGCACCCGCGCACAGCACCGTCACCGCACGGCTCGACGGTCGCGGCGGCAGCTGGCCGGTGCGGGAGGGCGAGTCGTTGCTGGACGCGGTGCTGCGCAACCGGCCCGACGCGCCCTACGCCTGCAAGGGCGGGGTGTGCGGGACCTGCCGGGCCTTCCTGGTCGCGGGCGAGGTGCGCATGGACCGCAACTTCGCGCTGGAGACGGAGGAGACGGAGGCCGGATATGTGCTGGCCTGCCAGTCGCATCCGCTGACGGAAAGGGTGGAGCTGGACTTCGACCGCTGACGCGTCCGCCCGCGTCCGCCCGCGTCCGTCCCCATCCGTTCGCGTCGGTTCGCGTCCGTTCCCTTCTCCTAGCACCTGTTCTATCTTGACGCTCCGTCAGTTCCACGCGGCCGCGTCCGGACGACCGGACGCGCTGCCGGAAGACCGGACCCGCCAGGAGGACAGGCCGTGGACTTCACCTTCACCGAGGAGCAGCGGGCGGCGGCCGAGGCGGCGCGGGGGGTGTTCGCCGGGGTCGCGCCGGACGCGGTGCCCAGTCCGGCGCTGACCACCGGCGCCGTGGCCGAGGGCTTCGACCGGGCGCTGTGGTCCCGGCTCGCCGACGCCGACCTGCTGAGTCTGCTGCTGGCCGAGGAGCACGGCGGCGCGGGCCTGGACGCGATCGCGCTGTGCCTGGTGCTGCGCGAGGCCGGCCGGGTGCTCGCCCGGGTGCCCCTGCTGGAACACAGCGCCGCCGCCGCGGCCGTGCAGGCCTACGGCGGTCCCGGACTGGCGGACCGGCTGGCGGACCGGGCCGGCCGGGGCGAGCTGGTGCTGACCGTCGCGGCCCAGGGCCGTACCGGCCACGACCCGGCCGAGCAGGCCGTCACCGCGCGGCGGGAGGGGCCGGCGTGGCTCCTGGACGGGGTGCAGACGGCGGTGCCGTGGGCGTACGACGCGGACTTGATCGTCGTACCGGCCCACGTCGAGGGCGCGGCGGGCGACCGGACCGTGCTGGCGCTGGTGCCGCGGGAGGCGGCGGGGCTGGTGCTCGCCGAGCAGGTCTCCACCAGCGGTGAGCGGCTGGCCGAGCTGCGGCTGCGGTCGGTACGGGTGGAGCCGGGCGAGGTGATCGAGGCCGACGGCGCCTGGGAGTGGCTGCACGCGCTGCTGGTGACGGGCACGTGCGCGCTGGCGCTCGGGCTGGGCGAGCAGGTGCTGCGGATGACCGGTGAGTACACCGGCAAACGGGAGCAGTTCGGGTACCCGATCGCGACGTTCCAGGCGGTGGCCGTGCAGGCCGCGGACCGGTACATCGACCTGCGCGCCATGGAGGCCACCCTGTGGCAGGCCGCGTGGCGGATCTCCTCGGGGGCACCGGGTGCGCTGCCCGTCGCCGGGGACCTCGCCGTGGCGAAGATCTGGGCGGCGGAGGGGGTGCGGCGGGTGGTGCAGACGGCACAGCACCTGCACGGCGGGTTCGGCGCCGACACCGACTATCCGCTGCACCGCTACCACGCCTGGGCCAAGCACCTGGAGCTGGCGCTCGGCCCGGCGGCGGCGTACGAGGAACGGCTCGGCGACCTGCTGGCCGCGCATCCCCTCGCCTGACACCCCCGCCACTCGGCTGCCGGGGGCCGTCAGGGCGGCTACAGGACGAAGCCCGGCTTGCCCTCGTCGGTGACGACCGGGCGGCCGGTGGTCTGCCAGTGCTGCATGCCGCCGTCGACGTTGACCGCGTCGATGCCCTGCTGGACCAGGTACATCGTGACCTGGGCGGAGCGGCCGCCCGAGCGGCAGATGACGTGGACACGGCCGTCCTGCGGGGCGGCCTCGGTCAGCTCGCCGTAGCGGGCCACGAACTCGCTGATGGGAATGTGCAGGGCTCCCTCGGCGTGGCCCGCCTGCCACTCGTCGTCCTCGCGGACGTCCAGCAGGAAGTCGCCGTCCTTGAGGTCCGCGATCTGGACCGTGGGCACACCAGCTCCGAAATTCATGGCTCCGACGCTACCCGAAGCCCGGGGCGGGTCAGTCCCGCCCGGACAGGGAGGCCAGTTCCGCCTCCCGCTGGGCGATGTCCGCGCGCAGCCGGCCGGCGATCTCGTCGAGCAGCCCGTCGGGGTCGTCCGGGGCGAGCCGGAGCATGCCGGCGATCGCGCCCTCCTCCAGTTCCCGGGCCACGAGGGTGAGCAGTTCCTTGCGCTGGGCGAGCCATTCGAGGCGGGCGTACAGCTCCTCGGCGGGGCTCGGGCGGCGCTCGGGCGGTACCGGCCCGGCCGCCCACTCTTCGGCCAGCTCCCCGAGCAGGGCCTCGTCACCGCGGGCGTAGGCGGCGTTGACCCGGCTGAGGAACTCCTCCCGCCGCTTCTGCTCCGCTTCCTCCTGGGCCAGGTCGGGGTGGGCCTTGCGGGCCAGCTCGCGGTAGAGCCTGCGGGCCTCCTCGCTGGGGCGTACCCGCTGCGGGGGCCGTACCGGCTGGTCCGTGAGCATGGCGACGGCCTCCGGGAACAGGCCGTCACCGTCCATCCAGCCGTGCAGCAGGTCCTCCACGCCGGGCATCGGCAGCACCCGGGCGCGGGCCTCCTGCGCACGGCGGATGTCCTCGGGGTCACCCGTGCGGGCGGCCTTCGCCTCGGCGATCTCGGCGTCCAGCTCCTCGATGCGGGCGTAGAGCGGGCCGAGGCGCTGTTCGTGCAGGCGGGCGAAGTTCTCGACCTCTACGCGGAAGGTCTCCACGGCGATCTCGTACTCGATCAACGCCTGCTCGGCGGCCCGCACGGCCTGTTCCAGCCGCTCCTCGGGGCGGGGGGCCTGGGACTGGTCGGCTTCCGGGGTCGTCACCCGCCCAGCGTAGCCGCTGCCCCCGCCCGGACCGGGGTGCGGTTCCCGGCTCCCGGTAAACCCTCACCACACCCCGGGAACCCCTTCACACCCCCGGCTCGGCCTCGATCCGTCCCGCCCGGATGCCCGCGATCAGGCGGGCGTGGTCCGCCTCCGTGCGGTCGGCGTAGGCGACGGCGAAGGCGCCGATCGCCTCGTCCAGCTCCTCGTTCTTGCCGCAGTACCCGGCGATCAGCCGCGGGTCGGCGCTGTGGGAGTGGGCGCGGGCCAGCAGGGCGCCGGTCATGCGGCCGTAGTCGTCGACCTGGTCGGCGGCGAGGGCGGCCGGGTCGACACTGCCCTTGCGGTTGCGGAACTGGCGCACCTGGTACGGACGCCCCTCCACGGTGGTCCAGCCGAGCAGGGTGTCGCTGACGACCTGCATCCGCTTCTGCCCGAGGACCACCCGGCGGCCCTCGTGCGGCACCGCGGGCGCCTCGAAACCGGCGGTGACCAGGTGCGGGAGGAGCGCGGAGGGGCGGGCCTCCTTCACCTGCAGGACCAGGGGCTCGCCGCGGTGGTCGAGCAGCAGGACGACGTAGGACCGGGTGCCGACGCTGCCGGTGCCGACCACGCGGAAGGCGACGTCGTGCACGGCGTGCCGGGCGAGCAGGGGGTGGCGGTCCTCGCCGAGCGTGTCGAGGTACGCCTCCAGGGACGCGGCGACCGCGGCGGCCTCGGCGTCCGGGATGCGGCGCAGCACCGGCGGGGCGGGCACGAACCGGCGTCCGCCGTCGGGCGCCGCCTCGGTCGACTTCGCGGCGAACCGGCCGCTGGTGTTGGCCCGGGCCTTCTCGGAGACCCGCTGGAGCGTGCCGAGCAGGTCGTGGGCGTCGGTGTGGGAGACGAGCTCCTCGTCCGCGATGGCGTTCCAGGCGTCGAGCACCGGCAGCTTGGCGAGCAGCCGCATGGTGCGGCGGTAGGCGCCGGCCGCGTCCTGGGCCGCGGCGCGGCAGACGTCCTCGTCGGCGCCCGCCTCCCGGCCGGCGAGCACCAGCGAGGCGGCGAGCCGCTTGAGGTCCCACTCCCAGGGGCCGTGCACGGTCTCGTCGAAGTCGTTGAGGTCGATGACGAGGTCGCCGCGGGCGTCGCCGTACAGGCCGAAGTTGGCGGCGTGCGCGTCACCGCAGATCTGGGTGCCGATCCGGGTCGTGGGGGTGCGGGCGAGGTCGTACGCCATGAGTCCGGCGGCGCCGCGCAGGAAGGCGAACGGGGTGGCCGCCATCCGGCCCACCCGCAGCGGGGTCAGCTCGGGGATGCGCCCGGCGTTGGACTCGGCCACCGCGCTCACCGCGTCGGGCCGGGCGGGGTCCGGGTCGAACGCGCCGTGGGCGGAGCGCGGCACGCTCGTCCGGAGCGCCTTGCCCTCCTCCTTCGGCGAGCCCTGCGGCGGCCACGGGGCGAACCCGCGCACCCGGGGCAGCCGGCGCACGCCCCCGTCCGCCGCGTCCGCCGCACCCGCACCGCTTCCGGTCACACCGACCGCCTCCCCGGACCAGCCGGACGCACGGGCGCCGGCACGAACATCAACTCGGGGAGACCGTACAACCGGTGACCGGAACGCGTCAGACCCCGCGGAGGACTCCGCCGACGTGGCGGCCGTGGCCGGCGCCGGAGACCGAGCCGCCGTCCAACATGAACATGACGCTCGCGCCCGGAGACCGCTCCCGCGCACGGCGGCAACAGCACATCCCCGCCCGTGAGATAGCTCACCGACGAGACCAACAGCGCCCGGCTGTGCGGCGTCTCACGCTTCGGAACACAACGAGAAACGGGCCCCCGCCGTGACTTCCGTCACCGGCAGAGACCCGTTTCATCGGTTTCTCTGTGCGCGAGGGGGGAGTTGAACCCCCACGCCCTTGCGGGCACTGGAACCTGAATCCAGCGCGTCTGCCTATTCCGCCACCCGCGCATTGGGTGTGTCTTCCGGTTCCGACCCTTTCGGGCTGGCCCCTTCCGACATGCAGAACATTAGCACGTCGTACGGGGTGGATTCACATCGCTTCCCGCCCGCCCCGCCCCGCCGCGCGGGACGGCGCTCGGACGGGCGTGCGTATCAGGGAGACGTGCTTCTCGTATCAACCTCGTACCGGTCCCGGTCATCTCCCCCGGAGGCGGACCGGGTCCACAGCCGGGTGCGGGACACTGGTTGTGGCCCGCCTCTACGATCCATGGCAGCAGGACACGCGCCAGGAGTTCCAAGGGGAGCCGCTGGGGGAACCGGCTGATTGGCGGGCGCGTAGATACGATCAGTAAGCAGTACCGGCAGTACCCGGCAAGGCAGCGGCACAGCAGGCAAGACGACGGCAGGGACGGAGGAGGTGCCCCATGGGAGTCCTGAAGAAGTTCGAGCAGCGTCTCGAAGGTCTGGTGAACGGCACCTTCGCCAAGGTCTTCAAGTCCGAGGTCCAGCCCGTGGAGATCGCCGGAGCGCTCCAGCGGGAGTGCGACAACAACGCCACGATCTGGAACCGCGACCGGACCGTCGTACCCAACGACTTCATCGTGGAGCTGAGCGCGCCGGACTACGAGCGCCTCAGCCCCTACTCCGGACAGCTCGGCGACGAGCTGGCCGGCATGGTGCGCGACTACGCCAAGCAGCAGCGCTACACCTTCATGGGTCCGATCAAGGTCAACCTGGAGAAGGCCGAGGACCTGGACACCGGCCTGTACCGGGTGCGCTCGCGCACCCTGGCCTCCTCCAGCAGTCAGCCGGCGGCGCCGCAGGCGCCCGCCGGACGCCCCGCGCCGAGCGCCCCGGGCGGTTACGGCTACCCGCCGGCCGCCCCCGCGGGCGCGCCCCCGATGCCGGCCGCGCCGCCGCCCGGCGCCCGCCCCGGCGGGTACGGCTACCCGCAGCCCGCCACCCAGCGGCCCGCCGCGGCCCCGATGAGCGGCGCGCGCACCCGCTACTGGATCGAGATCAACGGCACCCGCCACCAGATCTCCCGCCCGACGCTGGTGCTGGGCCGCAGCACCGACGCCGACGTGCGGATCGACGACCCCGGCGTCTCCCGCCGGCACTGCGAGATCCGGACCGGAACGCCCTCGACGATCCAGGATCTCGGCTCCACCAACGGCATCGTGGTGGACGGGCAGCACACCACCCGCGCTACGCTCCGCGACGGCTCGCGGATCGTCGTGGGCAGCACCACCGTTATCTATAGGCAAGCCGAAGGGTGAAGCGGGGGCAATGTCAGAGCTGACCCTCACGGTCATGCGGCTGGGTTTCCTGGCCGTACTGTGGCTGTTCGTGATCGTGGCCGTGCAGGTCATCCGGAGCGACCTGTTCGGTACGCGCGTCACCCAGCGCGGATCGCGTAGGGAGGCGGCCCGGCCGCAGCAGTCCGGCCGGCAGCAGACCCGGCAGCAGGCCGCTCCGCCGCCGCAGCGCGCCCAGCAGGGCGGCGGCCGCCGGGGCCGCAACGCCCCCTCCAAGCTGGTCGTGACCGAAGGCACACTGACCGGCACCACCGTCGCGCTGCAGGGCCAGACGATCACCCTGGGCCGGGCGCACGACTCCACGATCGTGCTGGACGACGACTACGCCTCCAGCCGCCATGCCAGGATCTACCCGGACCGCGACGGCCAGTGGATCATCGAGGATCTCGGCTCCACCAACGGCACCTACCTGGACCGGTCCCGGCTGACGACCCCCACGCCGATCCCGCTGGGCGCGCCGATCCGCATCGGCAAGACCGCAATCGAGCTGCGGAAGTAGTGCTACGTCATGAATAAGCGCGAGCGGAGCGAGCACGCAGCGGCAGGCCGCCACCCGGTCTCCGGCGCGCTCCCAACCGGAGGGTGGGCAGTGTGGCTCGACACGACCGGCTGTACCCGGAGCCGACGGGCGAGGTGCGCATGAGTCTGTCACTGCGCTTTGCCGCCGGATCGCACAAAGGCATGATCCGGGAGGGCAACGAGGACTCCGGTTACGCCGGTCCGCGCCTGCTCGCCATCGCCGACGGCATGGGCGGCCAGGCCGCGGGCGAGGTCGCCTCCTCCGAGGTGATCTCCACCCTGGTCACACTCGACGACGACGTGCCCGGCTCCGACATCCTCACCTCCCTCGGCGTGGCCGTGCAGCGCGCCAACGACCAGCTGCGCTCCATGGTCGAGGAGGACCCCCAGCTCGAAGGCATGGGCACCACCCTCACCGCGCTGCTGTGGACCGGCCAGCGCCTCGGCCTGGTGCACGTCGGCGACTCGCGCGCGTACCTGCTCCGCGACGGGGTGCTCACCCAGATCACCCAGGACCACACCTGGGTGCAGCGGCTGGTGGACGAGGGCCGGATCACCGAGGAAGAGGCCACCACCCACCCGCAGCGCTCCCTGCTGATGCGCGCCCTCGGCAGCGGCGACCACGTCGAACCCGACCTGTCGATCCGTGAGGTCCGGGCCGGCGACCGCTACCTGATCTGCTCCGACGGCCTGTCCGGCGTGGTCTCCCACCAGACGATGGAGGAGACCCTCGCCAGCTACCAGGGCCCGCAGGAGACCGTGCAGGAACTGATCCAGCTCGCGCTGCGCGGCGGCGGCCCCGACAACATCACCGTCATCGTCGCCGACGTGCTCGACCTGGACACCGGCGACACCCTCGCCGGCCAGCTGTCCGACCAGCCGGTCGTGGTCGGCGCCGTCGCCGAGAACCAGCACCACCTGCACGACAACGGCATCATGCAGACCCCGGCCGGCCGCGCCTCCCACCTGGGCCGCCAGGGCCAGGGGCACGGCGGCGGCGAGTTCGGCCCGCCCGGCTCCGGCGACACCACCGGTTACGTCCCGGCCGGCGGCTTCGGCGACTACGCCGAGGACGAGCTGACCAAGCCGCGCAAGCAGCGCAGATGGCTGAAGACCTCGCTCTACGGCGCCCTGGCCCTCGCCGTCGTCGGCGGCGGCCTGTACGGCGGCTACCGCTGGACGCAGACCCAGTACTACGTCGGCGCCAAGGACGAGCACGTCGCGCTGTACCGCGGGATCAGCCAGGACCTGGCCTGGGTGTCGCTGTCGAAGGTGGAGAAGGACCACCCCGAGATCGAACTCAAGTACCTGCCGCCGTACCAGCAGAAGCAGGTGAAGGCCACGATCGCGGAGGGCGGGCTGCAGGCGGCCCGGACCAAGGTCGAGGAGCTGGCCGTGCAGGCCTCCGCCTGCCGCAAGCAGGCCGAGCGCAAGGCCGCCGAGACCGAGAAGAACGCCCAGAAGGGCGCCGGGAAGACCGGCGGCACGAAGGGCACCACCACGCAGACCGCCTTCACCAAGGCCTCCCCGACCCCGAACCCGTCGGCCTCGAAGACGTCCCCGGCGTCCCCGACCTCGCCGGCGTCCCCTTCGAAGTCTCCGTCCACGACCCCGTCCGCGACCCCCAGCCCCGGCCCCACTCTCTCGGAGGACGAGCAGAAGGTCGTCTCGCTGTGCGGTAAGCAGTAGGCAAGCCGTGAGAGGCCCTGTCACACGATGAGCAGTACTACGAACCCGTCGACGCATCACACGTCCACGATCGGCGCCATCGGCGCGCCGAGCCGTCGCAACACCGAGCTGGCCCTGCTGGTCTTCGCCGTGGTCATCCCGGTGTTCGCCTACGCCAACGTGGGCCTCGCCCTCGACGGCCAGGTCCCCGCGGGCCTGCTGAGCTACGGCCTCGGGCTCGGTCTGCTGGCCGGCGTCGCCCACGTCGCCGTACGCAAGTTCGCGCCGTACGCGGACCCGCTGCTGCTGCCGCTGGCCACCCTGCTCAACGGGCTCGGCCTGGTGTGCATCTGGCGGCTGGACCAGTCCAAGCTGCTGCAGTCGCTGCCGAACTTCGTCACGGCCGCGCCCCGCCAGCTGCTGTACACGGCCCTGGGCATCGCCCTGTTCGTCGTGGTTCTGATCTTCCTGAAGGACCACCGCGTCCTGCAGCGCTACACGTACATCTCCATGTTCAGCGCGCTGGTCCTGCTGATCCTGCCGCTGGTACCGGGCCTCGGCGCCAACATCTACGGCGCGAAGATCTGGATCAACATCCCCGGTCTCGGCTCCCTGCAGCCCGGTGAGTTCGCGAAGATCGTCCTGGCCGTCTTCTTCGCCGGCTACCTGATGGTCAAGCGCGACGCCCTGGCCCTCGCCAGCCGCCGCTTCATGGGCCTGTACCTGCCGCGCGGCCGCGACCTCGGCCCGATCCTGGTCGTCTGGGCGATCTCGATCCTCATCCTGGTCTTCGAGACGGACCTCGGCACCTCGCTGCTGTTCTTCGGAATGTTCGTCATCATGCTGTACGTCGCCACCGAGCGGACCAGCTGGATCGTCTTCGGTCTGCTGATGTCCGCGGCGGGCGCGGTCGGCGTGGCCAGCATCGAGCCGCACGTGAAGAGCCGCGTCCAGTCCTGGCTCGACCCGATGCGCGAGTACACCCTCAGCCGCCAGGGCCAGGCCGGCCACTCCGAGCAGCTCCAGCAGGCGCTGTGGGCCTTCGGCTCCGGCGGCACCCTCGGCAGCGGCTGGGGCCAGGGCCACTCGGACCTGATCCGGTTCGCCGCCAACTCCGACTTCATCCTCGCCACCTTCGGCGAGGAGCTGGGCCTGGCCGGCATCATGGCGATCCTGCTGATCTACGGCCTGATCGTGGAACGCGGCGTGCGCACCGCCCTCGCCGCCCGCGACCCGTTCGGCAAGCTGCTCGCCGTCGGCCTGTCGGGCGCCTTCGCCCTCCAGGTCTTCGTGGTGGCCGGCGGTGTCATGGGCCTCATCCCGCTGACCGGTATGACCATGCCGTTCATGGCGTACGGCGGTTCCTCCGTGCTGGCGAACTGGGCCCTGATCGGCATCCTCATCCGCATCAGTGACACCGCGCGCCGCCCGGCGCCCGCCCCCGCCGCCAACCCCGACGCCGAGATGACCCAGGTGGTCCGCCCGTCATGAACAAGCCCCTGCGCCGGATCGCGATCTTCTGCGGCCTCCTCGTCCTCACCCTGCTGCTGCGGGACAACTACCTGCAGTACGTGCGGGCCGACAAGCTCAAGGACGACCCGAACAACCGCCGTGTCACCATCGCCCGCTACGCCACCCCGCGCGGCGACATCATCGTGTCGGGCGGCGACCCGATCACCGGCTCCACTCTGACCAGCAAGACCGGCCTGAACGACCTCAAGTACAAGCGCACCTACAAGAACGGCCCCATGTGGGCACCGGTCACCGGCTACGCCTCGCAGGCCTTCGGCGCCACCCAGCTGGAGTCCCTCGAGGACGGCATCCTCACCGGCAACGACGACCGGCTGTTCTTCCGCAAGACCCTCGACATGATCACCGGCAAGGAGCAGCAGGGCGGCAACGTCGTCACCACGCTGAACGCCGCCGCGCAGAAGGCCGCGTACGACGGCCTGAAGAAGCAGGGCGGCAAGGGCGCGGTCGTCGCGCTCGACCCCTCCACCGGCAAGATCCTGGCGCTGGCCTCCTACCCGTCGTACGACCCCTCGTCCTTCGCGGGCAACACCAACGACGACGCCGCGGCCTGGAAGAAGCTCCAGAAGAAATACAACCCCAACGACCCGATGCTGAACCGGGCGCTGCGCGAGACCTACCCGCCGGGCTCCACCTTCAAGGTGGTCACGGCCGCCGCGGCGCTGGAGAACGGCAAGTACACCTCGGCCGACGAGAAGACCGACTCGCCGCTGCCGTGGACCATGCCGGGCACCACGACCCAGCTGAAGAACGAGGGCAACATCCCGTGCGAGAACGCGACCATGCGGGTCGCGCTCCAGTACTCCTGCAACACCGTCTTCGGCAAGATCGGCTCCGACCTCGGCAACGACAAGATGCTCGAAGAGGCGAAGAAGTTCGGCTTCGACTCCGAGCAGTTCACCCCGGTCCGCTCCAGCTCCTCGGTGTTCTCCGACGACATGAACCAGTCGCAGACCGCGCTGTCCTCCATCGGCCAGTACAACACCGCCGCCACCCCGCTGCAGATGGCCATGGTCGCCTCCGCGGTCGCCAACGACGGCAAGCTGATGAAGCCGTACATGGTCGACTCGCTCCAGTCCTCCAACCTGGACCCGGTCGCCACGACCAAGCCGGAAGAGCTGAGCCGGCCGCTGTCGCCGAAGAACGCGCAGATACTGCAGGACATGATGAAGACGGTGGTCGAGAAGGGCACCGGCACGCGCGCGAAGATCGACGGCGTCACGGTCGGCGGCAAGACCGGTACCGCCCAGCACGGTGTCGAGAACAGCGAGAACCCGTACGCGTGGTTCATCTCCTACGCCAAGCTGCCCGACGGCAGCTCCCCGGTCGCCGTGGCCGTGGTGATCGAGGACGAGGGCGCCAACCGCGACGACATCTCCGGTGGCGGCCTGGCCGCGCCGATCGCGAAGAACGTCATGGAGGCGGTCATCGACTCCAAGAAGTGACCGCCACCGATCACCGGGAGTGAGGCCGCTCACATCCCCTTCACATCGCCGCACGTTGCGATACCGGTCCTGTATCGGGTTACGGGCTTGGCCAGGTCACACAGAGCGAGCCGGGTACGGTAGGCCCGGACGGCAGCCTCCGGCCGTGCACACGGGTGCGCGGCCGAGACCGACGGAGAGGGCTGGTAGGTAGCTATGGAAGAGCCGCGTCGCCTCGGCGGCCGGTACGAGCTGGGCCAGGTGCTCGGCCGCGGTGGCATGGCAGAGGTCTACCTCGCGCATGACACCCGCCTCGGCCGCACCGTGGCGGTGAAGACGCTGCGTGCGGACCTCGCACGCGACCCGTCCTTCCAGGCCCGGTTCCGCCGGGAGGCCCAGTCGGCCGCCTCGCTCAACCATCCCGCGATCGTCGCGGTCTACGACACGGGCGAGGACTACATCGACGGGGTCTCCATCCCGTACATCGTGATGGAGTACGTCGACGGATCCACGCTCCGCGAGCTGCTCCACTCCGGCCGCAAGCTGCTGCCCGAGCGCGCGATGGAGATGACCATCGGCATCCTCCAGGGCCTGGAGTACGCGCACCGCAACGGCATCGTCCACCGCGACATCAAGCCGGCCAACGTCATGCTGACCCGCAACGGCCAGGTCAAGGTGATGGACTTCGGCATCGCCCGGGCCATGGGCGACGCCGGCATGACCATGACCCAGACCGCGGCGGTCATCGGCACGGCCCAGTACCTCTCCCCGGAGCAGGCCAAGGGCGAGCAGGTCGACGCCCGCTCGGACCTGTATTCGACGGGCTGTCTGCTCTACGAACTGCTGACGGTACGGCCCCCCTTCGTGGGCGACTCCCCGGTGGCCGTGGCCTACCAGCACGTCCGGGAGGAACCCCAGCCCCCGTCGGTCTTCGACCCGGAGATCACGCCGGAGATGGACGCGATCGTCCTGAAGGCGCTGGTCAAGGACCCGAACTACCGCTACCAGTCGGCCGACGAGATGCGCGCCGACATCGAGGCGTGCCTGGACGGCCAGCCGGTCGCGGCCACCGCCGCGATGGGCGCGGTCGGCTACGGCGGCTACCCCGACGACCAGCAGACCACCGCCCTGCGCTCGGACGCCCCGGCCGGGGCGACCGCCATGCTCCCGCCGATGAACCCGGACGACGGCGGCTACGGCTACGACGACCGCCCGGACCGCCGCCGCCAGCAGAAGAAGTCCAACACCTCCACGATCCTGCTGGTGGTCGCGGGCCTGCTGGTCCTGGTCGGCGCGATCCTGATCGGCAAGTGGGCGTTCAGCGGCAAGGACGCGGCCGACGGCCGGGTGGCCGTGCCGTCGTTCGTGGGCCAGCCGGAGAAGACGGCCCGCAAGATGGCCCGGAACGTCGACCTGAAGGTCTCGGTCAGCAAGAAGGCCTGCGAGGACCAGGCCACCGGCAACGTCTGCTCCCAGAACCCGAATCAGGGCACGAAGGTCGACAAGAACAGCACCGTCACCCTGGTGGTGTCCACGGGCGCGCCCAAGGTTCAGGTGCCGGACGTGCTCGGCGCCCAGTTCGCCGACGCGGAGTCCCAGCTGAAGGCGAAGGGCTTCCAGGTCGACAAGAAGACCGAGGTCTCGGACCGCACGCCCGGTGTCGTCACCAACCAGGACCCGCCGGGTGGCACCAGCAAGGAGAAGGGCTCCACGATCACCCTCACGGTCGCCAAGCCCCAGGAGAAGGTGACCGTCCCCGACGTCACCGGCAAGTCCTGTGACGAGGCGAAGGCCGAACTCCAGGCCAAGGGCCTGGCACCGACCTGCAACGACACCCCGGTCACCGACCCCGCCCAGGACGGCAAGGTGCAGAACACCAACCCGGCCGCCGGTCAGCAGGTCGTCAAGAACACCAACGTGGTGATCAACGTCGGCAAGGCGCAGAACACCCAGGTGCAGGTGCCGGCCGTCCAGGGGCAGAAGCTCAAGGACGCCAGGAAGCTGATCGAACAGGCGGGCCTGGTGGTCGGCAACATCACCGGCTCGCAGGACGACAACGCCATCGTGTTCACGTCGGACCCCGGCCAGGGCAACACGGTCAACAAGGGCACGACGATCAACCTGGTCACCATCGGGGGCCAGGGCGGAAACGGCAACAACGGCGGCAACGACGGCGGCGGCGGCAACATCTTCGGCGGCGTCACCGGCTGACCCGTCCCGCACACACGTGGGCCCCTGCCGGGACATCCCGGCAGGGGCCCTCGCGCTTGCTCAGCGCAGCTCCGCCGGCGGCGTCCGCCTGCCGTCCACCTTCTCCACCCGGACCAGCTCCCCCCACACCACGTACCGGTAGCGGGAGGTGTAGACGGGCGTGCAGGTCGTCAGGGTGATGTAGCGGCCGGGCTTCTCCTTGCCGGACTCCTTGGGGACCGGTGAGAGGACCTTGACGTTGTACTTGGAGGTCTCGGGGAGGACCGCGTAGGCCTTGTAGACGTACCAGTCGTCCCGGGTCTCGAAGACGATCGGGTCGCCCTTCTCGATCCTGTCGATGTTGTGGAACTTCGCGCCGTGACCGTCCCGGTGGGCGGCGAGGGCGAAGTTGCCGTTCTTGCCGGTGGTGGGCAGCGCGGCCTTGACCGGGTCGGTGTAGTAGCCGGCCACACCGTCGTTGAGGACGTCCGTGCCGGTGCCCTTCTCGACCAGCACCTCGCCGTTCCCCATGGCCGGCACGTGCAGGAACCCGATGCCGTCCTTCGTGTCGAGCGCGCCGGGACCGGACTCCTGCTGCTGCGCCCAGTCCTCGCGCACCCTGTCGGCCTGCCGGTCGGCCTTGCGGTCCGCTATCACGTTCGTCCACCACAGCGAGTAGACGACGAACAGGCCGAGCAGCACGCCCGCCGTGATGAGGAGCTCCCCGAAGACGCTGACCGCCAGCGCGATCCGGCCGGGGCGCCGGCGGCGCGGGGCCGTATCCGGAACCGGTTCGGACGCGTCCGTGGTCTCGTCGGTCTCGTCGGCGGTCGCTGCCACAGTTCCTCTGCCCCTACTCGGTGAAGCCCTACTCGATGAGCGCGTCCGGCTTGCCCTTGCTGCGCGGGCGTTCCTGGACCATCTTGCCCCAGACGATCAGCCGGTACTTGCTGGTGAACTCCGGCGTGCAGGTGGTCAGGGTGATGTAGCGGCCGGGCCGGGTGAAACCGGAACCGGGCGGGACGGGATCGAGCACGCTGGTGTTGGACGGCGGGGTGACCGGCAGCATCGAGGTCACCTTGTACACGAAGTACGTGTCCTGCGTCTCGACCACGACCGCGTCACCGGCCTCCAGCCGGTTGATGTACCGGAACGGCTCGCCGTGCGTGTTGCGGTGCGCCGCGAGCCCGAAGTTGCCGGTCTTCGCCTCGGGCATCGCCGTCTTCAGCGGGGCCTCGCCGTAGTGCCCGACCATCCCCTTGTCGAGCACCTTCTTGTTGCTGATGCCCTCCGCGATCGGCGCCACCACGTCCAGCTTGGGGATGTGCAGTATCGCGAAGCCCTGCCCCGGCTCGAAGACACCCGGGTTCCGCTTGCCGCTGGCCCAGTCGTCCTGGAGCTGGTGCGTCTCGCTGCCGGCCTGCGCGTGCGCGCGCACGTTGGTCCACCACAGCTGGTAGGTGACGAACAGCAGCATCAGCACGCCGGTGGTGATGAACACCTCGCCGATCAGCCGGCTCACGACGGTGGCCGGGCCGGCCTTGCGCAGCCGGGCCTGGCGGCGGGCCTCCACCCGGGTCAGGGGCCGCTGCGGGTCCCGCTGCGTCGGGGCAGCCGTCGTCTCCCGGGCCCCGCCGTGCCGCCCGCCACGCCGCTTGGCGGCCTTTCTCCGGGCCGCACGGCCGCCCGGAGCGGCTGGGGAGGCAGCAGAGCCCCAAGAGGCCGCAGAGGCGCCCGTGGGCCCGTTCTCCGGGCCGAATCCCGCCGGGAGCCGGAGCGCCATCGTCTCCTCGTCGGCCGCGGGCAGGCCGTCCTCGGTCAGCCGGGGCATCGGCGCCGTCGCCGGATCCGGCCGGCGTCCCGCGTACGGCCGCGCACCGACGGAGGACTCGTACGGGCTGTCGCCGCCGTACAAGTCCTCGCGCTCGGGGCGCAGGGCGGTCACGCCGTGGCCCTGCCCACCACCGGGGCGAGCCCCGCCGACCTCGCCACGGCACCCTGGTCGCCGCACTCCGCCAGCCAGTTGGCCAGCATCCGGTGCCCGTGCTCGGTCAGCACCGACTCGGGGTGGAACTGCACGCCCTCGACCGGGAGTTCCCGGTGGCGCAGGCCCATGATGATCCCGTCGTGGGTGCGGGCGGTCACCTCCAGCTCGGCCGGGACCGTGGCGGGCTCGGCGGCCAGCGAGTGGTAGCGGGTCGCCGTGAAGGGCGAGGGAAGGCCGGCGAAGACCCCCTTGCCCTCGTGCTCGACCAGCGAGGTCTTGCCGTGCAGCAGCTCGGGCGCCCGGTCGACCACACCGCCGTACGCCACCTGCATCGACTGCATGCCGAGGCACACCCCGAACACCGGCACGCCGGTGGCCGCGCAGTGCCGGACCATGTCCACGCACACGCCCGCCTGCTCCGGCGTCCCGGGGCCGGGCGAGAGCAGCACGCCGTCGAAGCCGTCCTGGGCGTGCGAGGTCGACACCTCGTCGTTGCGCAGGACCTCGCACTCGGCACCCAGCTGGTACAGGTACTGGACGAGGTTGAAGACGAAGCTGTCGTAGTTGTCGACGACGAGAATCCGCGCACTCACTGGTTGTCCACCGTCACATCGTTGAAGGGCAGCAGCGGCTCGGCCCACGGGAAGACGTACTGGAACAGGACGTAGACCACGGCCAGGATCAGGAGGAGGGAGAGGAGCGCCTTCACCCACGCGTTGCCCGGCAGATGCCGCCAGATCCAGCCGTACATGCCGTCCCTTGCCGTCCCTTCCGTATCCCCTACGGCACCAGACCCACGCCGTACGTCACCAGACTAACGGCGCAGGGCCCCCGGTTCGCCTGCCTCCACCGGCTGGGTCGCATCGAGGTGCGCCCAGACGATCAGCCGGTGACTGTGCCCCCATTCCGGATCGCACGTGGTCAGGGTCAGATACCGGCCCGGACGCGGGTACCCGGACTTCCGGGGGACAGCGTCGATCACCCCGACGTCGGTCGGCACGGTTTTGTAGGGGCCTTTGTCGATCCGATACGTGAACCAGGCCGTTCCGTCGGTGAGCACGACCGCGTCGCCCGGCCGCAGCCGGGGGAAGTCCTCGAACGGGTCGCCGTACGTCCGCCGGTGCCCGGCGACGGCGAAGTTGCCCTGCCCGCCGAGGCGCGCGGTGCCCGCGTAGTGGCCGAGGCCCTTCTTCAGGGTGCCGGTCCCGGTGCCCTCCAGCACCGGCTTGCGCCAGGTGGAACCGAGCCGCGGGACGTACATGACGGCAAACGGTTCGCCGGGTGTGTACGGCTTCGACGCCTTCGCCGCCCCGGTCGCCCGCGGCGGCGCCGCGGTCCGCGGCCGGTCACCGGCCCGCGCCCACTCGGCGTGCAGCCGGTCGATCTGGTCGCTCATCGCGCTGTCGGCCCGTACGCCCGTCCAGAACAGCACGTAGCCGACGAAGAGCACGATCAGGGTGCCGACGGTGATGCACAGCTCGCTGACGGTTCTGACGATCACGCGCACCGGCGGCTCCCGGACGGACGTCTACCCCACTGGCTTCGCGTAGTGCAGATCCACTGTGCCGGAGTACCCCGGGAGAGTCACCGTCCCGTCGTCGGTGACTTTCCAGCCGAGGCCGTAGACGTTGACGTAGACCATGTAGGTCTGGATCGCCTTGCTCGCGGCGAGCGCCTGCTTCAGCCGGTCCGGGTCCCCGACCGCCGTGATCTTGTACGGCGGTGAGTAGACGCGGCCCTGGAGGATCAGGGTGTTGCCGACGCAGCGCACCGCGCTGGTGGAGATCAGCCGCTGGTCCATGACCTTGATGCCCCGGGCGCCGCCCTGCCACAGCGCGTTCACCACGGCCTGGAGGTCCTGCTGGTGGATGACCAGGTAGTCGGGCTGCGGCTCGGGGTAGCCGGGGAGCTTGGCGGTGGCGCCGGGCGGGGCGTCGTCGAGGGTGACGGTGACGGCCTTGCCGGTCAGCTTCCGGGTGCCCGCGCTCTTCTCCAGCCCGCCGAGCTTCTCGTCCTGGGCCCTGGTGCTGCCGTCGTCCCGCTCGGCGAGCGACTCCACGCTGTCCCGCAGGGTCGCGTTGGACTCGTCCAGCGCCTTGTTCTTGCGGCTGCGCTGCTGGATCAGGTCGGACAGCTTCAGCAGCGAGCCGTCCTGGCGGATGTCGGTGCCCTTGGCCGTGTCGAAGCTGGTGAAGAAGATCAGCCCGGCGAGGGCGAAGACGGCCGCCGTGAGCATCCGCACGGGCCGCAGACGCGGCCGGCGAACGGGGTCCGCACCCGTTGATCCCGTCCCGGGGGAGTCGGCAGAATTGCTCAACGTACCCTTATCTCCTTCGGCGCCGCGGAAGCACTACGCTAACGGACGCCCGGGGGAGCACACAGAGTCGTCATGTTGGCCCCTTGTACGCTGCCCCGAGCCCGACCCAGTTACCTGCGCGGCCACGCAGCGCATCGACAGGAGAGACCCTCGTGCCGAAGTCACGTATCCGCAAGAAGGCCGACTACACGCCGCCGCCCGCGAAGCAGGCGCAGGCCATCAAGCTCACCAACCGCGCCTGGGTCGCGCCCGTCATGCTGGCCATGTTCCTGATCGGCCTGGCCTGGATCGTGGTGTTCTACGTGACGGACGGCTCGCTGCCCATCGACAGCCTGGACAACTGGAACATCGTGGTGGGCTTCGGCTTCATCGCCGCCGGCTTCGGTGTCTCCACGCAGTGGAAGTAGCGCCCCCGGCACCTCGGGAAACAGCTCTGCCCAGGGCTATCCACTGAGTTATCCACAGCCGTTTTCCACATGGGGAAAAGAACGACGATCTGTGGATAACCCATCGGGTGTTGACGCCGGTGTGACTGGCCAAGTGGCCGTCAGACATCCGTTCGCCCCCTGCCTGACCTGCGGGAACACATCCGAGCGGCAGGGGGCACAGCTGTGTCCGCACGGTGTGCACAAGATCGGCCACAGCCTGTGGACAACGGTTCGGTAGCAGGGTGTTCCCCCGCTTCCCACCGGCCGCTCAGGTCAGCTGAGCGGTTCTGACCAGCACCAGCGCCAGCGACAGCGCCAGGACGACGGCACAGGTGCCGTACTGCACCAGCGACCGCCTCTCGCGCGGGGCGTGCACCATCGCGTACCCGGTGACGACACCGGCGACGAGCCCGCCGATGTGCGCCTCCCAGGAGATGTTCATGGACGGGTTGAAGGTGAAGATCAGGTTGATCACCAGCAGGGCGATGACCGGCCGCATGTCGTAGTTGAGCCGGCGCATCAGCACCGCGGTGGCGCCGAAGAGGCCGAAGATCGCGCCCGAGGCACCGAGCGAGGCGGTGGTCGGGGAGGCGAGCAGGTAGGTCAGCGCGCCGCCGGCCAGCCCGGAGGCGAAGTAGACCGCCAGGTAGCGGGCCCGGCCGAGGGCCGCTTCCAGGGGACCGCCGACCCACCACAGGCTCAGCATGTTGAAGCCGATGTGCCAGTACTGCTCGTGCGCGAACATCGACGACGCGAAGCGGTACCACTCGCCGCCGGCGACACCCGAGGTCGGCGTGAACGGCTTGGGCGGCCAGGCGCCGTAGAGCACCACGTCGTCCAGGAGGGAGCGGTCGGCCTGGATGGCGATGAACACCGCGAGGTTGATCCCGATCAGGATCTTGGTGAGCAGCCGGGGGTCGGCCGTGACCGTGCCCCCGGCGAGCGTGCGCGGCCGCGACGCCTGCGGCGCGTGCCCCGTACCGGAGCCGCCGCGGACGCAGTCCGGGCACTGGAAGCCGACCGAGGCGCTGACCATGCACTCGGGGCAGATGGGGCGCTCACAGCGGGTGCAGCGCACGCCGGTCTCGCGGTCCGGGTGCCGGTAGCACACGGGCACGCTCCGGGCGTCCTGCGCGCTCCCTGCGGCCTGGTCCATCAGTTCCCCTTGGTCGTCGTGCCCGTACCTGGTCGTACGGTGCTTACGGCACTATCCTGCACCGTTCATCCTTACGGACGAGCGGTGCGTTTGGTTCCCTTCTCAGGCCTCGCGCGTCTCGACGGCCACCGTCTCGATGACGACGTCGACGAGCGGCCGGTCGTTGCGGCCGGTCGGCACGTTCGCGATGGCGTCGACCACCTTCCGGCCGGCCGGGCCGGTGACCTCGCCGAAGATGGTCCGCTTGCCGTTGAGCCAGGTGCTCGGCGTGACCGTGATGAAGAACTGGGAGCCGTTGGTGCCCGGGCCGGCGTTGGCCATGGCCATCAGGTACGGGGTGTCGAAGGCCAGGTCGGGGTGGCACTCGTCCTCGAACCCGTAGCCGGGGCCGCCCAGGCCGTTCCCCAGCGGATCCCCGCCCTGGATCATGAACCCGCTGATGACGGAGTGGAAGACCGTGCCGTCGTAGAGCGGTCTTCTGCTCTTCTCGCCGGTGCCGGGGTGGGTCCACTCGCGCTCCCCGCGGGCCAGCTCGACGAAGTTTCTGACCGTGACGGGAGCGTGCAGCGCGAAGAGCCGCACCTCGATGTCCCCGAGGGTGGTCTTCAGGGTGGCATACAGCTGCTCGGCCACGGTCCGCCTTCCGTTGTAGTCCGCCGCCTTCGATCCTTCCACGGTCCCGCCCGCGCGTCGCCGGGCGGCCGGGACTTCCGCGGGGCGCGCGGCGCCGCGCGGCAATCCGTGGCAGTGTCGAGATGGGGTTCCTGTCGCCCCGAATCAGGCCGAAGCAAGCGATCGGCACCCATATGCCCGCCCGCGCATGCCGCACTCGCCCCCGGCAGGCATGATCCGTAAAAGGGTGGAAAGTCGAAATACCGTACGCCACCGAGGAGGAGGAACCCGTGACCCGCATCGACAGCGTGCGCGCCGCGACCGGCTCGGCGAAGGACAGCGTGCTGCACGCCGCGGAAGTGGTGGCGCCCTACACCGACACGGCCAAGGAGCGTGCCGCGTACTACGCGCAAGAGGCACGCGTACGGCTGGCGCCCGTGGTGTCGCAGGCCGCCGAACAGGCCCGCGTGCAGTACGACGCCCGGCTCGCCCCGCGCCTGGAGCAGGCCCGCGCCCATGTACCGCCGAAGGTGGACGTGGTCGCACACGAGGCCGCCGTCCGTACCCGCAAGGCCGCCCGGCAGGCCGCCGACTACTCACGTCCCAGGCTGGAGCAGGCCGTCGCCGCGACCGCTCCGGTACGCGACGAGGCCGCCGCGCGCGGCGCCGCCGCGCTGGCCGCGCTGCGCGGCCAGGTCTCGGCGAAGCAGATCCAGAAGCTGGCCCGGCGCAATGCCCGGCGGTCCCGGGCCGGCCGTGCCGTGAAGCTGGCGGCGGTGGTGACCGCCGTGGCGGGCGGCGCCTTCGCGGCCTGGAAGTGGTGGGACAAGCAGGCCAACCCGGACTGGCTGGTCGAACCGCCCGCGGCGACGGAGGTCCCCGACGGGGGCCGCCTCACCTCGGTCGACGGCACCGGCCCGGCGGGCCTGGATCCCGAGGTCGAGGCCAAGCAGGCCGAGGAGGACGCGGCCGACCGCGACGACGAGGCGTGAAGGACGTCCAGGCGTGAAGGACGCCAAGGCATGAGGACGGAAAACTGACGATTTATCGGAAAATGCCCTCCGGCACTGCGTTTTCGCAGGCCGGAGGGCATTTTCTGTGTGGAGCCTAGGGGAGTCGAACCCCTGACATCCGCCATGCAAAGACGGCGCTCTACCAACTGAGCTAAGGCCCCGGAAAGGAGCGCCCGGCCGGAGGAATCGCGTTCCGGCGGGTGCCGCAGACCAGAGTACCGGGTCACCCCCCGTATCCCGCAAAAAGATTGGGGGTCCCCGCGGATGACCACTCTCCGTAAGATGCTCGGCGTGGTTCGCTACAGCGAACCGCGGTTTTCAGGGGAAGCGATGGGGAGACGCAATGGACGCCGCACAGCAGGAAGCCACTGCGAGAGCGCGGGAGCTGCAGCGGAACTGGTACGGGGAGCCGTTGGGGGCGCTCTTCCGTAAGCTCATCGACGATCTCGGGCTGAACCAGGCCCGGCTCGCGGCGGTCCTGGGCCTGTCCGCTCCGATGCTCTCGCAGCTGATGAGCGGCCAGCGCGCGAAGATCGGCAATCCCGCGGTGGTCCAGCGGGTGCAGCTGCTGCAGGAACTGGCGTCCCAGGTCGCGGACGGCAGTGTCAGCGCCGCCGAGGCGACCGAGCGCATGGACGAGATCAAGAAGTCGCAGGGGGGCTCGGTGCTCAGCAACACCACGCACACCACGAACAGTTCGGGTGCGCCCACGGTCAAGCGCGTGGTCCGCGAGATCCAGTCGCTGCTCCGCTCGGTGGCCGCCGCCGGCGACATCATCGACGCCGCGGACACCCTCGCCCCGAGCCACCCCGAACTCGCCGAGTTCCTCCGTGTCTACGGCGCCGGCCGCACCTCGGACGCCGTCGCGCACTACCAGTCGCACCAGAACTGACCGGCCGGCCGGCACACCGGAGGGGGTCCGGTGCGCCGGCCGGGCCGTGGTGGGGCGGGTGCTCCCGTCGTGGGTAGGGAGCGCCCAGGGGGAACAAGGGGCGCGGGGGGTTCGTCGGGCTAGGGGAGGAGCGGCGGCTGCCATGGGTGAGGTGTTCGCCGGCCGGTACGAGCTGGCCGACCCGATCGGCCGGGGCGGGGTGGGCGCCGTGTGGCGCGCCTGGGACCATCGCCGCCGGCGGTACGTGGCCGCGAAGGTCCTCCAGCAACGCGATGCCCACTCCCTGCTCCGCTTCGTGCGCGAGCAGGCGCTGCGCATCGACCATCCGCACGTGCTCGCGCCGGCCAGCTGGGCCGCCGACGACGACAAGGTGCTGTTCACCATGGACCTGGTCGCCGGCGGCTCGCTGGTCCACCTGGTCGGCGACTACGGCCCGCTCCCGCCGGTGTTCGTGTGCACCCTGCTCGACCAGTTGCTGTCCGGGCTCGCCGCCGTGCACGCGGAGGACGTCGTCCACCGGGACATCAAGCCCGCCAACGTGCTCCTGGAGGCCACCGGTACGGGCCGGCCGCGGCTCCGGCTGTCCGACTTCGGCATCGCCATGCGGCTCGGGGAACCGCGGCTGACGGAGACCAACCTCGTGGTGGGCACGCCCGGTTACCTCGCGCCCGAGCAGATGCTGGGCGCCGAACCCGACTTCCCGGCCGACCTGTTCGCCGTCGGCCTGGTCGCCCTGTACCTCCTGGAGGGCGCCAAGCCCGACGCGAAGGCGCTGGTGCAGTACTTCCTGGAACACGGCACGCCCGGCCCGCCCAAGGGCATCCCGGAACCGCTCTGGCAGGTCGTCGCCTCGCTGCTCCAGCCGGACCCCGCGGACCGTTTCCGCACCGCCACGGGGGCGCGCAAGGCGCTCGCGGCCGCCGCGGAGCTCCTGCCGGAGCCGGGCCCGGACGACGAACTCATCGAGATCTTCGACCAACTCGGCCCGCTTCCCCCCGGGTTCGGGCCGCACGGTCCGCTCGGGCAGGCGTCCGGTGTGGCGTTGGACCTGGTCCCGGGCGAGCCGACGGAGCCGGCCAACGGCGAGGCCCGCGAATCAGCCCCGGGGACAGGGCTGTTCACGGGTCCCGGGGCGGGCCTGGGTCCCGGTGCGGGCAGGGATCCCGGGGTGGGCCTGGGGTCCGGGGCGGGCCCCGGTTTCGGCACGGGCCCGGGTCCCGGTAGAGGCCCCGGGTCCGGCACGGGTCCCGGCTCCGGGGCGGGCCTGGGTTCCGGGGCGGGCCTGGGTTCCGGGACAGGCAGGGATCCCGGGGCGGGCCTGGGTTCCAGTACGGGCCCCGGTCCCGGCACAGGCCCGGGCCCCGGTACAGCCCCGGGTTCCCGCACAGGCCCCGGTTCCGATGCGCCCACCTCCACCGGCTCCCTCTCCGACACCGGCAGCTTCCGGCTGCCGCCGCCCCGGTGGTCCCCGGCCCCCCGTCCGGACCCCGGCCCGCCCGCGCCCCTGGTGCCGGGCGGTGTGCCGGACCCCCGCGTCGACACCACCACGGCGGCGTACACCGCCCGCGACCCGCGGGTTACCCCTCCGCCCCCGCTCCCGGCGCCGCCCGTCCGGCGTGCACGGGGCCGTCGCGGGCGGCGCGCGGCCCGTCGTCCCGGGCCTCCGGCCAGGGCCGCGATCCCGATCCTGCTGCTGGCGCTCGCCTGCTACGCGGTGGGTTTCTGGGCGCTGACCCGGGTGTGAGCCCGCCGGGCCGCCACCGTCCACCCGCCGAGGAGGAGCAGCAGCGCGGTTCCCGTGCCGATCCCGCCGACGGCGACCAGCCGCATCGCCCGGTTCCCGGTCCCGTCCCCGGGGCCCGGGGCCGCCGCGGCCTCCCGCTCCTGCTCGGTGAGCGTGAAGACGTCGTCGGGCACGGGCCGGCCGGCGTATCCGGGCCCGGCGTGCGCCCGGCCGCCCACCCGCACCCGCAGGGTCACGTCGAACGGCCCCTGCCCGAACGTGCCGGCCAGTTGCGCGCTGAGGTGGACGACGAGGTAGTAGTCGCCGGCGAAGCGGACGGAGGTCACCGCGGCGGGCACGGCGTGGCGGTTGGCGTACTCCACCGGCGGGAGCGGGGCGAGGGCGGCGGACTTCGGGGCGCCGGTGTAGCCGAGGGAGGTGTCGTCGACGTAGCCGCGCACGGGGTTGTGGAGGGAGAGGTTCAGCGCGCCGCCGACATAGCCGTGGCCGGGGGCGCCGCCCAGGTCGGCGGAGGCGTGCAGCTGCTGGCCCCAGTCCAGCGGCACCTTGTAGAAGCGGGTCTCGCCGGGTGCGAGGGTGGTCCGCCAGACGCCCTGGCCGAGCGGGCGGGCGGTGGTGAAGCCGGTGCCGCCGGCGCGCTCGCGGGCGGCGCCGGTGAGGGGCTCCGGTGTGGCGGAGTCCCAGGTCTGCGGCGCGGTGGTGGGGCCGGCCCGGGTGAGGCCGGGTTCCGTGGCGGGCGCGATCTCCAGGTCCCACCGGCCGGCCCGGGCCGCGGCCCCGGAGCCCCCGGAGCCCCCGGAGCCCTCGGAGTCGAGCCGTTCGACGAGCACGTAGTAGGTCCCTCCGCCCTGGCACAGCGCCTTGCCGGTGTCGCGCTGGGCCAGGGCGGTGACCGGCCGGGGGCTGAGCCCGGCGCCGAAGCGGGCGGAGGCGTAGGAGCAGGGGGTGCCCTTGGCGTCCTGGAGCGAGACGCGGATGCCGTCGGTGGCGGAGACGGTGGTGCCCGCGGGCGGTACGGCGGTGACGGGGACGTACGCCGTCCCGGCGGCGGTGAGGTGGAGGCGGTAGTAGAGCCTGCCGTTGCGCGGCAGGGAGCTGCGGTAGGTGCGGCCGGGATCCAGCAGGGCGGCGTCCGCGGTGGGCCGCTGCACGCCGGTGACGCCGCGGGCGCCGGGCGCGAAGGAGTACGGCGCCGGCACCGGCGGCGCGGCGGCGGCCGGCGCACCGGCCGGCAGGGCGAGGGCCACGCACAGTGCCAGCAGCAGGATCAGGCCGCGCCGTCTCGTCCGTGCCGCCGTACCGCCTCGCGCCCCCACGCGCCACCACCCCCAGTCGTCGCACGGCCGCCCACGGACCGCAGGCCCCATCCTGCCCCGGCCGCCGCTGCGCCATCCGGGCAACGCCCGCGCCCGTCCGAAACCCGCCCGGCCCGTGCGGCGCCCTGTCCGACCGCTAGCCCACCCGCCGGGCGCCCGCAACCCGGGGGGAAACGCAAAACCCCGACCGCGCAGGCGGCCGGGGTCGGTTCAGATCGGGTATCGGGACTCACGAACCCGTGGGCACGGAGTCAGTCGCCTCCGTCCACAGATCCTGCTCGGCGCGATCCGCCTGGATCTGGCGGTACACGAGGAGCCCGCCGATGGCGGCCAGTGCGACCAGGAGCAGCTTCTTCACCGCGCGACCTCGTCTTTCCTTGACGTAGGGGACCTCTGGCGCCCGACTATACACACCGACCGAAACCGATCGGTGACCTGCGCCGTGGGCCAACTCCCGCCCCCCGAAGCGCAATAGGCCTGGTCGGAGGCGGTTCCGACCGGAGGGTGACGGCCCCTCCACGGACGGTTACTTTGCTCCCTCTTCGCTCACCCTCACCGCGTTTTGCGGGGTTTCCCTCCCTCTTGCACCCATCCGAGTGGTGTTCATCAGAACATCGCCGCGCCACGGGCGTCGGTCCACCACCTCGCGGCGCTCATACACATCATGAGGAAAGTACGCAAATCGCCCAACCCGAAAGTGAGGGGCCATGACCAAGAACAAGGTCATGAAGCTGTGGACCGCCATCGTCACCGCCTTCCTCGCGCTGTGCACGGCGCTCGGACTCGCCACCGCCGCCTCCGCGACCGCCGCCGCGGCCGGACCCCGGACCGAGAGCCCCCGCACCGGCACCGCGCAGCACACGAGCCCGACGATCCCGGCGACACACCACTGGGTCTGGTCCCAGGCCAGGGCCCTGCCCCCCACGATGAAACAGCGGATCCGGGCCGAGGCCCACGGCAAGACCCCCGGTTGCCGGCACCGTCCGCTCACCGACACCCAGGCCGAGACCACGTCCCAGGACCACCCAGCGGAGTCCCTCGACTGCTGATCCCTCCCCGCCGCAGTACCGCAACGTCTCGACCGCACGGCGACTTGCGTACGCACCAGTCGACACGGAAAGACCCCCGGCCGGGTTCGGCCGGGGGTCTCGCGCTGTTCCGGCCCCCGGTACGACATGCTCGAAGCACCTCGTAGACCACCGACGTACGACCCGGAAAGGTGGTGAGCGCTGCCGTGAACCGGCGCGTCACCGTAGTCACCGCTGTCCACGGCCCGTCCGCCCGGTTCCTGCCGGACGCGTACGCGTCCCTGTGCGCCCAGCGGCTGCCCGCCGGCTGGGAGTGGGACTGGGTCGTGCAGCAGGACGGCACGACCGGGGAGGTCCGCCCGCACGTCCCGGACGACGCCCGGGTGTCCTTCCGCCGGGGCCGGCCGGGCGGTCCCGGGGTCGCCCGGACGATCGCGCTGGCGCGCGCCGAGGGCGCCTACGTCAAGGTGCTGGACGCCGACGACCAGCTCACCCCGGGTGCGCTCGCCCGGGACGTGGCCGTCCTGGAGGCCGACCCGACGATCGGCTGGACGACGTCCCGCGTCCTGGACCTGCTGCCCGACGGCTCCACGGCCGGCTTCCCCGGCGACCCCGACGACGGCCCGATCGAGCGCGGCACCGTCCTCGACCGGTGGAGGCGGAACGACTTCCGCGCCCCGGTCCACCCGGCGAGCCTGTGCGTACGGCGGGAGCTGCTCACCGCCCTGGGCGGCTGGATGGCACTGCCCGCCTCGGAGGACACCGGTCTGCTGCTGGCGCTGGACGCGGTGAGCCGCGGCTGGTTCACGGCCGAGGCCGGTCTGCTGTACCGCAAGTGGGAGGGACAGGTCACGGGTCAGACGGCGCACGTCGACCCCGCCGAACGCGCGGCCCGCACGGCGGTCGCCGAGGCCCGGGCCCGGGCGCTGGCCGCCTTCGACTGGACCTATCCGCCCGCCCCTACCCGCTGAACGGCTCCTCCCCGGCGAGCAGGACCGCCTGCGAGGGGCACCTCTCGGCCGCCTCCCGGACCGCCTCCCGCACCGAGGGGTCCTCGGCCGCCTCCGCGGCGCCGGGCCGTACGACGCCGTACCCGTCCTCGAACGCGAACACGGCCGGCACCCGGTGCGCGCACTCGGCGGAGCCGTAGCACAGGGAGCGGTCGACGGAGACCTTCATGCGTCCTCCACGCGTGGCGGTGACCTCCAGGACGTCACTTCACTGCCCGTCCGCACCCCCGCCGAACCGGACCGCCGGGCTACCGCCGCCCGCCCGCGGCCGAAAGCCAGTGGGCCACCCGGCGGACCGTCGGCTCGTCGAGCCGCTCGGCGAGCGTGCGGACCGCCTCGCCGTCCTCGGGACCCAGGTCGTACAGGCCCGCCTTGCTCAGCCCGGCCATGAGCACCTGGTGGCGGCGGTCCGTCATGCGCTCGGCCAGCCGGGGCGGTTCCGGGGAACCGGTCGCGGGCCGCTCCGGCGCGGGGGCGGGGGGCGGGGCGGACGGGGCGTCGAAGAGGCGCCAGCCGCCGTCCTCGGGCCCCCAGAGGGCGACGGCCGCCTCGGCTCCGCGCGCCCGCACGGTCCGGGTCATGTCCCCGACGGCGTACAGCACCGGCTCCCGGTACGGGGACTCGGCGCCCACCGTCCAGGTGTCCCGGGCCGGCTCGTGGAACATCGCGACCCAGCGGGGCTCGCCGGGCGGCCGCGGGCACCGGGGACGCTGCTTCTCCATGGGACACCTCACCCCTTCGGAACGGACCGGCGGGGCGACCGTAACTGACACACCGTCAGATCACCAGGGTGCGGACGGAGGCGGTGCCGCGGTTCCCGCCCGTCCGGCACCGGTCCCTCCCCTCGTGGGGACCGGTGCCGGACGGTGCCGGGCCGTCGACCCGTGCCATGTCGGCGGTGCGGCACGGGTCGAAGTACGGGGCCGGACGGTGTCCGGGGCGCGCGCGGGCTCATCCGCCGGGCGCGGCAGGTGCTGAGCGATTTCGGCTGAGAACGTTCGGCGCCATGGGCTGTCTCTCCGAGCACCGGGCCGGTGGCCTGTCCGGACGGTGTGTGACGGGTCCGCTACCGGGTCCGGATCCTGCCATCTGGGGCCCCGCAGGAGGAGCTTCCGGTCTCCGGTCCGGTCCTTCCCCGCAGGTCAGCCGTATAAGGTGAGTTTTCCGGTCCGGACGTCCGACACGCGGAGGAAAGTAAGGGGTGGGACCTTGAGTTCCGACTCAGGGGCACGCACAGCCTTCGCCGAGCGCCTGGCGCTGCTGTACAAGGAGGCCGGAAACCCTCCCCTCAAGAGCGTCGCCGAGGCGGTTGTACGGCTGCAGCGGGTCGACGAGCGCGGCCGGCCGGTACGGGTGTCGGCGCAGCGGATCAGCGACTGGCGCCGGGCCCGGAACGTACCGGCCCAGTTCGCCGCCCTCGCCGCGGTCCTGCAGATCCTGATCCCGGAGGCACGGCGCCTGCGGCCCGCCCCGGTCTCCACCGGCCTGTACGACCTCGCCCACTGGCAGCGGCTGTGGGAACTGGCGCTGACCGGCCCCACCGGCGAGCGGCCCGCGCCGCCCGCGGAACGGAACCGGCGGCCACCGGCCCAGGCCCCGCCGGTCGCCGGCGGCGTGTGCCCGTACCGGGGGCTGGCCCCGTACCGCCGGGAGGACGCCCGGTGGTTCTTCGGCCGGGAACGCAGCACGAACGCCCTGGTCGCCCAGCTCCACGCGGCCGAGCGGTCGGGCGGCCTGGTGATGCTGGTCGGCGCCTCGGGGGCGGGCAAGTCGTCCCTGCTGAACGCCGGCCTGGTCCCCGCGGTCCGCAACGGCGCCCCGGACGGCCCGGCGGCTGACGGGGCGGTCCGGCCCCGGCGGGTCCTGCAGCTCGTCCCCGGTGCCGATCCGCTCGGCGAACTGGTCCGCCGCATCCCGGAACTGGCCGAGATCGCCGCCGTCGCCCGCCGGGCCGAGCGCAAGGCCTCGGAGAACCCGACGCTGCCCGGCAGCGGCGCCCCGCACCTCGTCCGGGCCGTACGCGAGGCGGTCGGGGTCTGGGCGGGCCACGACCAGGACCCGGACGCCCGGCCGGTCGTCATCGTGGACCAGTTCGAGGAGACGTTCACCCTCTGCGCCGACGAGGCGGACCGCCGTACGTTCATCCAGTTCCTGCACACCGCCTGCACCCCGCCCGCCGGCTCCGCCGGGCCCGCCCCCGTCCAGGTCGTCCTCGGCATCCGCGCCGACTTCTACGAGCAGTGCCTCGGCTATCCGGAACTCGCCGACGCGCTGCAGCACCGGCACATGGTGCTCGGCCCGCTGACCAGCACCGAGCTGCGCGAGGCGGTGACCGGCCCGGCCAAGGCGGTGGGACTGGAGCTGGAGCCGGGGCTCGCCGAACTGATCGTGCGCGAGGTGAGCGCCGACGGCCCGCGCGGCGCGCACGACGCGGGCGTGCTCCCGCTGCTGTCGCACGCGCTGCTGGCCACCTGGCAGCGCCGCAAGGCCGGGAAGCTGACGCTGGCCGGCTACCGCGCGGCGGGCGGCATCCAGGGCGCGGTCGCGGCGACCGCCGAGCGCGCCTGGTCCGGCCTGGACCCGGCGGCCCGTACCGCCGCCCGGCTGCTGCTGCTGCGACTGGTCCGGCTCGGCGAGGACACCCAGGCCACGCGGCGGCGCGGCACCCGGCGGCAGCTGGCGCAGGAGGCCGCGGACCCCGGCAAGACGGAGGAGTCGCTGGAGGCCCTGGTGCGGGCCCGGCTGGTGACCCTGGACGCCGACACCGTGGAGATCACCCACGAGGCGCTGCTGCACGCCTGGCCCCGGCTGCGGCACTGGATCGACGAGGGCCGCGGCGACCACCTGCTGCGCCAGCGGCTGGAGGAGGACGGCCGGGCCTGGGAGGACTCGGGCCGGGACAGCTCCCTGCTGTACCGGGGGTCCCGGCTGGAGCAGGCCCGCAACTGGGCCCGGTCGGCCGGGGACACCTACCTGACCCGCAGCGCGGTGGAGTTCCTGGCCGCCTCGGTACGGCTGCGCAAGCGCTCGGTGTGGCTGGGCCGCGCCGCGGTGGCGGCACTGGTGGCGCTGGCCGTGCTCGCCGCCGGCTCCGCGGTGATCGCCTCCAAGCAGCGCGACGACGCCGTGTTCGCGCAGGTGCTCGCCGAGGCCGACCGGGTGCAGCACACGGACCCGTCGCTGGCCGCCCAGCTCGACCTGGTCGCGCACCGGCTGCGCCCCGGGGACGAGGGCACCTACAGCCGCCTGATCTCCATCGTGAACGCGCCGCTGGCCACCCCGCTGTCCGGCCACACCGGCGCCGTCTACCTGACCTCGTTCAGCCCGGACGGCCGCACCCTGGCCACGGCCGGCTACGACCGCACGGTCCGGCTGTGGAACGTCACCGACCCCCACCGCCCGGCCCCGCTCGGCAAGCCGCTCACCGGTCACACCAGCTGGGTGAGCAGCGCCGTCTTCAGCCCCGACGGCCGCACGCTGGCCAGCGCAGGCGACGACGGCACCGTCCGGCTGTGGGACGTCACCGACCGCGCCCGCCCGGTGCCGCTCGGTACACCGCTCACCGGCCACACCGGCACCATCTACCTGGTCGCCTTCAGCCCCGACGGCCGCACCCTGGCCACGGCCGGCGAGGACCGCACCGTGCGGCTGTGGGACGTCACCGACCCCCACCGCCCGGCCCCGCCGGCCACGCTGCGCGGACACTCCGCCGCGGTGCGCTCCGTGGCGTTCAGCCCGGACGGGCGGACGCTCGCGACCGGCAGCGACGACGACACCGTCCGGCTGTGGGACGTCACCGCGCCACGCCGCCCGGCGACGGTCCGGACCCTGCGCGGGCACACCGACCTGGTGCACTCGGTGGCCTTCAGCCCCGACGGGCACACCCTGGCCAGCGGCAGCGCGGACGACACCATCCGGCTGTGGGACGTGACCGAACCCGCCCGCGCGGCGGCGGTCGGCGCGCCGCTGACCGGCCACACCGGCCCGATCTGGTCCGTGGCGTTCAGCCCCGACGGCGGCCGGCTGGCCGCCGCGAGCGCCGACAGCACGGCGAGCCTGTGGAACGTCGGCGACCCGGCCTCCCCGTCCCAGATCGGCGAGCCGCTCGCGGGCAGCAGCGGCGAGATGTACGCGCTGGGCTTCAGCCGGGACGGCCGTACCCTCGCCACCGGCAGCGGCGACGGCAAGGTGCGTCTGTGGTCGGTGCCGACCTCGGACATGCTCGGCCGCAGCGGGGCGTTCCGCCCGGACGGTCGCGTTCTGGCCACCGCCGCCCGGGACGGCAGGGTCCGGCTGTGGAACGTGGCCCGGCCCGGCCGGCCCGTCATGCTGGGAGCGCCGTTCATGCCCGCCGACGGCGGCCACCGTTCGATGACGTTCTCCCCCGACGGCCACACCCTCGCCCTGCTGAACGGCATGAGCAGGCTGTACCTGTGGGACGTCACCGACCCGTCCCACCCGGTGCGTGGCGCGTCCGTCGCCCTGCGGACCCGGTTCGCGGGCGGCACGCTGGCGTACAGCCCGGACGGGAAAGTGCTCGCCACGGCCTACGACGACCGCACCATCCAGCTGTGGGACGTCACCGACCCCGCCCGTGCCGTCCCGCTCGGCAAGCCGCTCGCCGGCCACCGCGGCTATGTCGAGGCCGTCGTCTTCAGCCCGGACGGCCGCACCCTGGCCAGCGGCAGCGCGGACCGCACCATCCGCCTGTGGAACGTCACCGACCCCGCCCGTGCCGTCCCGCTCGGCAAGCCGCTCCCGGCACACTCGGGCCCGGTCAACGCCCTCGACTACAGTCCCGACGGCCGCACCCTGGCCAGCGGCGGCGACGACGACATGGTCCGGCTGTGGAACGTCACGGATCCGGCCACCGCGAGCGCGCTGGGCGACCCGCTCTCCGGCCACACCGAGGCGGTCGCGTCCGTGACGTTCAGCGCCGACGGCCGCACCCTGGCCAGCGGCGGCAACGACAACACGGTCCGCCTGTGGAACGTCGCCGAGCCGGACTCGGCGACCCCGATCGGCCAGTCGATGAGCCCCAACGCCAAGACCGGCGCCTTCCTCTCCTTCAGCCCCAACAGCCATGTCCTCGGCGTCTCCAGCGGCAGCGACACCATCCGCCTGTGGAGCCTGGACGACGACGCGGCGATCCGGCACATCTGCTCGGTCACCCGGGGCGTCCTGACCCGGCACCGGTGGCAGGAGTACCTCTCCCGCCTCTCCTACGACCCCCCGTGCGGTCGATGATCGGCCAACATCCCTGATTCCCCCCGGACTTGGCCCCATGGAACCGACAACCTTGTTACCCTTGGCCATAGCCCGGTCGCTGGTGCATCCCCCGTCGCCAGCGGCCGGGTTTTGCTGTGCCATGCTCCGGCGCATGCTGATCATTCCCGGGCCTGCGCCGACGCCCGGGCCCACCACGACACCCCCGTCCTGCGCGGCGACCCCGGCTGCGGCCCCCACCTCGACCGCGACAACGACGGCATCGGCTGCGAGTGGGGCTGACCGCCCCCGAGCACACGAGAAGACCCCCGGTCCTGCTGGACCGGGGGTCTCGTGCTGTGGGGCTAACAGGATTTGAACCTGTGGCCTCATCCTTATCAGGGATGCGCTCTAACCAACTGAGCTATAGCCCCGCCGCGCTCTGCGGTGTGTGTCCCGCGCGCTGACTCCTGAAGATTAGCGCACGACCGCGCCAGTCCCAAAATCGGTTGTCGGGGACCGTCAGAACGCCGCTGGTCCGGCGGTCACTCGTCCTCCGCGAGGGTCAGCTCGATACCGCCGACGAAGCCCGCGGAGAGGTTGTAGATGAACGCGCCGAGGGTCGCCAGGGCCGTGGCCAGGACGACGTCGATGACCGCGATGATCGTCGTGAAGGTCAGCACGTGGGGGAGCGAGAGGAACGCCTGGAGGTCGAAGCCGTTCGCCTCGTTCGAACCGGTCGCCTCCGAGATCGTGCCGCCCACCGTCGAGAAGACGCCCATCGCGTCCATGACCATCCACAGCACCGCCGAGGCGACGATCGTGCAGATGCCGAACGCGATGGAGAGCAGGAAGCTGACCTTCATCACCGACCACGGGTCGGCCTTGGCCACCCGCAGCCGCGCCTTGCGGGTCCGCGGCGCCGTCCGCACACCCGTACGCGGCTTGCGCACCGCACCCGCGGGAGCCGCCGGATAGGCCTGCGGCGGATGGTAGGGCCCGTCGGGCTGCTCCGAGCGCCGCTCGCCGGGCAGCGGCGACGCCGGCCGCGCCTCACCGGCCGCGCCCGGACCTCGGGTGTCCGTCACAGTTCCCCCCTGGGACTCCTGCTGGGATTCCTGCGTGCCGGAGGACTCCGCCACGGAAGCCTTCACCGGCTTCAGGTTGGTCGTGTGCGGATCGCTCGCGCTCCCCGCACGCGCGGCGGAGCCACGGCCGCCGCCGTCCGTTTCCGTACCCGTGGAGGTACCGGCCGATCCGGCGCCCGTGGCTCCGCTCACGATGACTCACTCCTCGTGCTACTCGGCCGAGGGTGCCTCACCCTCGTCCGTGCCGGCGGTCGCGGCACCCTCGGCGGTCTCGTCCACGGCCACATCACCGTCGACTTCCTCCGCCTCGCGCCCGGCCTCGGCGTTACGTGCGATACCGACCACGGCATCGCGCTTGCCCAGGTTGATCAGTTGGACGCCCATGGTGTCACGGCCCGTCTCCCTGACCTCGCTGACTCGCGTACGAATCACACCGCCGGAGAGGGTGATCGCGAGGATCTCGTCGTTCTCCTCGACAATCAGCGCGCCGACGAGCGAACCACGGTCCTCCACGATCTTGGCGGCCTTGATGCCGAGGCCGCCGCGACCCTGGACGCGGTACTCGTCGACGGCGGTCCGCTTCGCGTACCCACCGTCGGTGGCAGTGAACACGAACGTACCCGGTCGAACAACATTCATCGAGAGAAGCTCGTCGCCCTCCCGGAAACTCATCCCCTTGACACCGGAGGTGGCACGGCCCATCGGGCGCAGGGAGTCGTCCGAGGCGGTGAACCGGATCGACTGCGCCTTCCTGCTGACCAGCAGCAGGTCGTCGTCGGCCGAGACCAGCTCGGCGCCGATCAGCTCGTCGTCCGTACCGTCCTCGCGCTCACGCAGGTTGATCGCGATGACACCGCCGGAGCGGGGCGAATCGTAATCCTTCAGTGGCGTCTTCTTGACCAGACCGGACTTGGTGGCCAGCACCAGGTACGGCGCCGCCTCGTAGTCCCGGATGGCCAGGATCTCGGCGATCGCCTCGTCCGGCTGGAAGGCGAGCAGGTTCGCCACGTGCTGACCGCGCGCGTCCCGGCCGGCCTCGGGCAGCTCGTACGCCTTCGCCCGGTACACCCGGCCCTTGTTCGTGAAGAACAGCAGCCAGTGGTGCGTGGTGGAGACGAAGAAGTGGTCGACGATGTCGTCTTCCTTCAGCTTCGTCCCGCGCACGCCCTTGCCGCCGCGCTTCTGCGCCCGGTAGTCGTCCGTCTTCGTCCGCTTGACGTAACCGCCGCGCGTGACGGTGACGACGATGTCCTCCTCGGCGATCAGGTCCTCGATGGACATGTCGCCCTCGTACGGGATCAGCTTGGTCTGGCGGTCGTCGCCGTACTTCTCGACGATCGCGGCCAGCTCCTCGCTGACGATCCCGCGCTGGCGGACCGGCGAGGCGAGGATCTCGTTGTACTCGTTGATCTTCGCCTGGAGTTCGTCGTGCTCCTGGACGATCTTCTGCCGCTCCAGGGCCGCCAGGCGGCGCAGCTGCATCTCCAGGATCGCGTTGGCCTGGATCTCGTCGATCTCCAGCAGCTCCATCAGGCCCGTGCGCGCCACGTCGACGGTCTCACTGCGCCGGATCAGCGCGATGACCTCGTCGATGGCGTCCAGGGCCTTCAGCAGGCCGCGCAGGATGTGCGCCCGCTCCTCGGCCTTGCGCAGCCGGAACTTCGTCCGCCGGACGACGACCTCGATCTGGTGCGTCACCCAGTGGCGGATGAACGCGTCCAGGGACAGCGTGCGCGGCACACCGTCGACCAGCGCCAGCATGTTGGCGCCGAAGTTCGTCTGCAGGTCGGTGTGCTTGTACAGGTTGTTCAGCACGACCTTGGCGACCGCGTCCCGCTTCAGGACGATCACCAGACGCTGGCCGGTACGGGACGACGTCTCGTCGCGGACGTCCGCGATCCCGCCGATCTTGCCGTCCTTCACCAGGTCGGCGATCTTCTGCGCCAGGTTGTCCGGGTTCACCTGGTACGGCAGCTCGGTCACCACCAGGCACTGCCGGCCCTGGATCTCCTCGACCTCGACCACCGCGCGCATCGTGATGGAGCCGCGCCCGGTGCGGTACGCCTCCTCGATGCCCTTGCGGCCCACCACCAGGGCGCCGGTCGGGAAGTCGGGGCCCTTGATGCGCTCCATGAGCGCGTCCAGCAGCTCCTCGTGGGAGACCTCGGGGTTCTCCAGGTACCACTGGGCGCCGGCCGCGACCTCGCGCAGGTTGTGCGGCGGGATGTTGGTGGCCATGCCGACCGCGATACCGGCCGAGCCGTTGATCAGCAGGTTCGGGAAGCGGGCCGGCAGGACGGTCGGCTCCTGGGAGCGGCCGTCGTAGTTGTCCGTGAAGTCGACGGTCTCCTCGTCGATGTCCCGGACCATCTCCATCGACAGCGGCGCCATCTTGCACTCGGTGTAGCGCATGGCCGCCGCCGGGTCGTTGCCCGGCGAGCCGAAGTTGCCGTTGGAGTCGACCAGCGGCATCCGCATCGACCACGGCTGCGCGAGGCGCACCAGGGCGTCGTAGATGGAGGAGTCGCCGTGCGGGTGGTAGTTGCCCATGACGTCGCCGACGACACGGGCGCACTTGTAGAAACCGCGCTCGGGGCGGTAGCCGCCGTCGTACATCGCGTACAGCACGCGGCGGTGGACGGGCTTGAGACCGTCACGGACGTCCGGCAGCGCACGGGACACGATGACGGACATCGCGTAGTCCAGGTACGAGCGCTGCATCTCCGTCTCGAGCCCGACGGGCTCGACACGCATCGCGAGCTCGCCGCCCTCGTCAGGCGTCACGGGGGTGTTCTCGTCGGCCATTGCTGGTGAAGATCCTTCCTGGTGCGGTCAGCTGAGACCGACTCAGATGTCGAGGAAGCGGACGTCCTTGGCATTGCGCTGGATGAACTGGCGCCGGGCCTCGACGTCCTCGCCCATCAGCACCGAGAACAGGTCGTCGGCCTGGGCGGCGTCGTCCAGCGTGACCTGGCCGAGGACCCGGTGCTCCTGGTCCATCGTGGTCACGCGCAGCTCCTCGGCGTTCATCTCGCCGAGGCCCTTGAAGCGCTGGATCGAGTCCTCGCGGACACGCTTGCCGCGCTGCCGGCCCATCTCGATCAGCGCGTCGCGCTCACGGTCCGAGTAGGCGTACTCCACGTCGTCCCGGCCCCACTTGATCTTGTACAGCGGGGGGCGGGAGAGGTACACGTGCCCGGCCTCGACCAGCGGCCGCATGAAGCGGAACAGGAAGGTCAGCAGCAGGGTGCTGATGTGCTGGCCGTCGACGTCGGCGTCCGCCATCAGGATGATCTTGTGATAGCGGAGCTTCTCGATGTCGAAGTCCTCGTGCACACCCGTGCCGAAGGCCGAGATCAGCGCCTGGATCTCCTGGTTCTGCAGGATCTTGTCGATCCTGGCCTTCTCCACGTTCAGGATCTTGCCGCGGATCGGGAGGATCGCCTGGTACTGCGGGTTCCGGCCGGACTTGGCCGAACCGCCGGCGGAGTCACCCTCGACGATGAAGATCTCGCACTTGGCCGGGTCGTTGGACTGGCAGTCGGCCAGCTTGCCCGGCAGTGACGCCGACTCCAGCAGACCCTTGCGACGGGTCAGGTCACGGGCCTTGCGGGCCGCCACGCGCGCGGTGGCCGCCTGGATGCCCTTGCGGATGATGTCCGCGGCCTCGACCGGGTTGCGGTCCAGCCAGTCGTTGAGGTGCTCGTAGACCGCCTTCTGCACGAAGGTCTTGGCCTCCGTGTTGCCCAGCTTGGTCTTCGTCTGGCCCTCGAACTGAGGCTCGCTCAGCTTGACCGAGATGATCGCGGTCAGACCCTCACGGATGTCGTCACCGGTGAGGTTGTCGTCCTTCTCCCGCAGCAGCTTCTTGTCGCGCGCGTACTTGTTGATGAGCGACGTCAGCGCGGCCCGGAAGCCCTCTTCGTGCGTACCGCCCTCGTGCGTGTGGATGATGTTCGCGAAGGAGTACACGCCCTCGGTGTAGCCGCTGTTCCACTGCATGGCGACCTCGAGGGACAGGCTCTTGTCCTTGTCCTCGGCCTCCAGCGAGACGACCGTGGGGTGCACCGCCTCTCCCTTGCGGGAGTTGAGGTACTTCACGAAGTCGACGATGCCGCCCTCGTAGTGGTACGTGACGGTCTTGACCTCGGCCTTCTCGTCCGCACCCGCCTCGTCCGCACCGCTCGTGGCCTTCGCCGACTCGCGCTCGTCGGTGAGCCGGATCGTCAGGCCCTTGTTGAGGAACGCCATCTCCTGGAAGCGCCGCGACAGCGTCTCGAAGGAGTACTCGGTGGTCTCGAAGATCTCCGGGTCGGCCCAGAAGGTGACCGACGTGCCGGTCTCCTCGGTCGCCTCGTGCTTGACCAGCGGGGCCGTCGGGACGCCCATCTTGTAGTCCTGCGTCCAGCGGTGGCCGTCGGTCTTCACCTCGACGGCGACCTTCGTGGACAGCGCGTTCACGACGGACACACCGACACCGTGCAGACCGCCGGAGACGGCGTACCCGCCGCCGCCGAACTTGCCGCCCGCGTGCAGCACGGTCAGCACGACCTCGACGGCCGGCTTGCCCTCGGAGGGCACGATGCCCACCGGGATGCCACGGCCGTTGTCGACGACGCGCACACCGCCGTCGGCGAGGATCGTCACGTCGATGGTGTCGGCGTAGCCGGCCAGCGCCTCGTCGACCGAGTTGTCGACGACCTCGTACACCAGGTGGTGCAGACCGCGCTCGCCCGTGGAGCCGATGTACATGCCGGGCCGCTTGCGGACCGCGTCCAGCCCTTCGAGCACGGTGATGGCGCTGGCGTCGTACGAGGCCGAGGCGGTGGCCTCGGCGCTCACGCCTGCGTCGGTGGACGGGATGTTCTCGTTGGGGTTGCCGGAATCGGCCACGAAGCGCCCTTTCTGGCACAGCACGAGCCGGGCTCGTCGGCGGATCGCCGGAGCGGCTGCGGCATGTTGCGTTGGTAAGCCTTGATCAGCGTTGCTCAGCTTTTCCCGGGCGGTCCCCACGTTGGGGCGGGATTGTCTTCCAGTCTACCGGTAGCACTGACATCGATGGGGGTTTGCCGGTACCTGAGTCCCCATGTGCCGCCCTCAACCGGTCTCGGCCGGGTCCCGATATACGGATGGGGGCTCCAAGGGGCTCACAGCGGCACTCAGAGCTTTGGGCCGTCAACCCTTGGCTACCGGGGGGTCAGATGGCGATCCGCGGCCCGTCCGGGCGCGGTACGGCGGTGATCCACACCCGTGCGCACGGGTACGCAGGCATGCCGGGACGACCCTCAGACGTGAGGTAGATCACCCGTAGGTATCGCCGGGGCCGGTGCTCCCCGGAGCCCGCAGCGGGCCGTAGCGACGGGGCTGGCCGCCCGGATTGAGCACCTTGATCATCCGTACGCTGCCGTGCCCGAGGTCCTCGTTGATCCGCGCCACGAGCGTCGGCGCCAGCACCCGCAGCTGGGTCGCCCAGGCCGTCGAGTCGCACTGCACGGTCAGCACCCGCTCGTCCTCGTCGTACCGCTGCGGCACACAGTGCTTGGCCAGGTCCTCGCCGACGATCTGCGGCCAGCGGCCCATCACCCCGCCCACCGCGGCCGGCGTCTCCCAGCCGCGCTCGGTGATCAGCCGGTTGATCGCCGAACCCAGCGCCATCGGATCGCGGCCGTCGGCCCGCGCGCCGGAGCGCAGACCGCCGCCCCGCCGCGCCTGCTTCTTCTGCCGCGCCGCGTCCCCACGCGCGCGTGCCTGCTCCCTCGCGGCGCGCAACGCCACGCGCGCGAGGTCGACACCGGAGGGCTCGTTCTTCTCCCCGGCCTTCGGGTCCTTCGGTGCCCCGGAGGCCTTCGGGGTCTTCGGGGCGGGGTCCTCGCTGCTCATATGCGCTCCACCGCCCCGTCGGCCACCGCGTACCGGGCACCGGCCAGCACATGCGGTACGTCGTCGTCCACGGCGGCGGTGACCAGCACCTGCTCACCGGGCGCGACCAGCTCCGCCAGCCGTTCCCGGCGGCGCGCGTCCAGCTCGGCGAAGACGTCGTCCAGGATCAGCACCGGCTCGTTGCCCTCGGCCCGCAGCAGGTCGTAGGAGGCCAGCCGCAGGGCGAGGGCGAAGGACCAGGACTCGCCGTGCGAGGCGTACCCCTTCGCGGGCAGCTGGCCGAGCTTGAGGACCAGATCGTCCCGGTGCGGGCCGACGAGGGTGACACCCCGCTCGATCTCCTGCTTGCGCGCCTCGGCCAACGCCGCCGTCAGCTGGGCGTACAGCTCCTCGCGCGTGTGCCCCTCACCGGGAGCCGACGGCTTGTACTCCAGCGCGACCGGCCCGCCGCCGGGCGCCAGCTGCTCGTAGGCCTTGTCGGCGAGCGGCTGCAGCGCGGCCACGAGATCCATCCGCTGGGCGAGCAGCTCCGCCCCCGCGCGCGCGAGATGCTGGTCCCAGACGTCGAGCGTGGACAGATCGAGGGACCGCCCACCGTGCCGGCGCGCCAGGGCGGCCGTCTTCAGCAGGGTGTTGCGCTGCTTGAGCACCCGCTCGTAGTCGGAGCGCACGCCCGCCATCCGCGGGGACCGCGCGGTGATCAGCTCGTCCAGGAACCGCCGCCGCTCGCCCGGATCGCCCTTGACCAGGGCGAGGTCCTCGGGCGCGAACAGCACGGTCCGTACGATCCCCAGCACGTCCCGCGGCTTGACCTGCGAGGACCGGTTGATGCGGGCCCGGTTGGCCTTGCCCGGGTTCAGCTCCAGCTCGATCAGCTGCTGCCGGTCACCCTGCCGGACCTGCGCCCGGACGACCGCCCGCTCGGCGCCCATGCGCACCAGGGGCGCGTCGGAGGCGACCCGGTGGCTGCCGAGCGTCGCCAGATAGCCGACCGCCTCCACGAGGTTGGTCTTGCCCTGCCCGTTGGGGCCGACGAAGGCGGTGACGCCCGGGTCGAGCGGAACCTCGGCCCGGGCGTACGAGCGGAAGTCGGCCAGCGAAAGATGCGTGACGTGCATGGTCGTCCGCCGACCTCCCTGCTTCTCTCCGGCCCGCTGCCGCGGCCTACTTCTTCTCTACGGCGTGCCCGCCGAACTGGTTGCGCAGCGCGGCGATCATCTTCATCTGCGGCGAGTCCTCCTGGCGGGAGGCGAACCGCGCGAACAGCGACGCGGTGATCGCCGGCAGCGGCACCGCGTTGTCGATGGCGGCCTCCACGGTCCAGCGTCCCTCACCGGAGTCCTGTGCGTAACCGCGCAGCCCCTCCAGGTGCTCGTCCTCGTCGAGGGCGTTCACCGCGAGGTCCAGCAGCCAGGACCGGATGACCGTGCCCTCCTGCCAGGACCGGAACACCTCGCGGACGTCCGTGACGGAGTCGACCTTCTCCAGCAGCTCCCAGCCCTCGGCGTAGGCCTGCATCATGGCGTACTCGATGCCGTTGTGGACCATCTTCGCGAAGTGGCCCGCACCGACCTTGCCCGCGTGCACCGCACCGAAGTCGCCCTCCGGCTTCAGCGCGTCGAAGACCGGCTGCACCCTGGCGACGTGCTCGGCGTCGCCGCCGTACATCAGCGCGTACCCGTTCTCCAGGCCCCAGACGCCGCCGGAGACACCGCAGTCCACGAAGCCTATGCCCTTGGCGGCCAGCTCCTCGGCGTGCCTCTCGTCGTCCGTCCAGCGGGAGTTGCCGCCGTCCACGACCACGTCGCCGGGCTCCAGCAGCTCGGCGAGCTGGTCGATGGTCGACTGGGTGGGCTCACCGGCCGGGACCATCACCCAGACCACGCGCGGGCCGCTGAGCTTGCCCACAAGTTCTTCCAGGCTGTGGACATCCGCGAGGTCCGCGTTGCGGTCGTATCCGATGACGGTGTGGCCCGCGCGGCGGATCCGCTCGCGCATGTTGCCGCCCATCTTGCCGAGGCCGACGAGACCGAGCTCCATCAGTTGTGTTCCTTAGGTCGCTGTGTGGCGTGTGGGGCACCTTCGTGCCGAACCGAGCCTAGACCCGGTCACTCCCGCACAGTTGTGGGCATACGCGCTCACCTGCGGAAACCCGGGGCACCCACCGCGCCTGGCCACGGTGCCGGGTACCCACAGGGGCCCCGGCACCATGCACAGCTGTGGACGACGATCAGCCGCTGAGCCGCACCGGCATGATCAGGTACTTGTAGGCGTCGTCGGCCTCGGCGTCCAGCGCCGGCTTGCCGCTCAGCAGCGCCGGCTTGGTGGACGTGGTGAACGACAGCTGGGCCACCGGGGAGTCGATCGCGCTCAGACCGTCCAGCAGGAACGTCGGGTTGAAGGCGATCGAGATGTCGTCGCCCTCCAGCTGCGCGTCGACCCTTTCCACAGCCTGTGCGTCGTCGCTCGACCCGGCCTCCAGGATCAGCACACCCTGCTCGAAGCTCAGCCGCACCGGCGTGTTCCGCTCGGCCACCAGCGCCACACGCTTGACGGCCTCGACGAACGGCGCCGTCTCGATCACCGCGACGGAGTTGAACTCGGTCGGGAACAGCGTCCGGTACTTCGGCAGGTCGCCCTCGAGCAGCCGCGTGGTCGTACGACGGCCCGCGCCCTCGAAACCGATCAGGCCCTCACCGGCACCGGAGCCGGACAGCGCCAGCGTGACGCTGTCGCCCGCGCCCAGCGACTTCGCGGTGTCCAGGAGCGTCTTGGCGGGGACCAGGGCGACGGCGGAGGCGTCCGGGTTCTCCGGCTTCCACAGGAACTCGCGGACCGCGAAGCGGTAGCGGTCGGTGGAGGCCAGCGTGACCGTGTCGCCCTCGATCTCGATGCGCACACCGGTGAGCACCGGGAGCGTGTCGTCACGGCCGGCCGCGATGGCCACCTGGGAGACGGCGGCGGCGAAGACCTCGCCGGGGACGGTGCCGGTCGCGTTCGGCATCTGCGGCAGCGCCGGGTACTCCTCCACCGGCAGGGTGTGCAGGGTGAACCGGGAGGATCCACAGACCACGGTCGCCCGTACACCGTCTGTGGAAATCTCCACCGGCCGGTTGGGGAGCGCGCGGGAGATGTCGGCGAGCAGGCGGCCGGAGACCAGGACCGTGCCCTCCTCCTCGACCTCCGCCTCGACGTTGACGCGCGCGGAGACCTCGTAGTCGAAGCTCGACAGGCTCAGCTGGCCGTCCTCGGCCTTCAGCAGCAGGCCGGCGAGGACAGGCGCCGGCGGACGGGCCGGGAGGCTGCGTGCCGCCCACGCCACTGCCTCCGCGAGTACGTCGCGTTCCACCCGGATCTTCACCGTAAGCCGCCTCCTGCTGTTGCTACTGAGTCCTCCGACTCGGTGTCACCGCCCACTGCGAAGGGCAGAACACCGGGGACCAGTCTGACGCACCCCACTGACAGTAGGTGCCCGTCGGGGTCAAGTCGGTCCGAGCGGCAGCCGGGCACGAGACGGCGAGTTGTGCACAGCCCCCGCTTCAAAGCGATTGCCGAGCTCTCTCTAGTTGGGAGTAGTAGTAGGGCCTGTGGATACCGTGGATAACCACGTTTGCCCAGCTCAGCGCAGGTTTTTTATCCACCGGGCCTGTGGGTGGAGGCGGTGGACAACCGGGGCGGTCTGTGGAGAACGGAAAGTTCTGCACACACCGCCCACAGGCTGAGGGCAGTTCTCCCCAGCTGTGTCCCCAGGAATACCCACGTTACCCACACCCCAACCCGGCACCTTCCTGTGACGCCTTTCACTCGACGCGGTGACGGGGTGCGCCGCGTTGCCGAACAGTGGACAGCGCTGTGGAGAAGCCGGGGATCGCTGGGGACAACGGCCCTCAGCCTGTGGGCGGCCGGTGGACAACTCGGTGCACAGGCTGTGGATCCCCGAGTTTTCCACAGTCTGTGGAGATCGTTCGTCCACGATTCCACAGGCCTCTGAGCTGGGCGGAAGCCATGGGGCCAGCTTCCCTGTGGACACAGTTCGGGACAACTCCGCAGTCCCCAGGATGTGGACGGAAGAAAGTCACCGAATCTGTGGAGAGTGGCCGTAACCAGGCAATTAATCGAACACCGGATGACGGACGAAGAACGCTCCACAACCCCCGAGAACCGGGCCCGGGTCCCGGCAGCCGGGCACCGGTGCGGCGTCCACGGCTCCCCGCCGGCGCCCGGCACGCGAAAGGGCGCCCCGGGGAGGCGTTGTCCCCAGGGCGCCCTCGACGCCGCCGTACGGCCCGCGTCAGCCGTTCTTGATGCGGTTGGTCAGCTCGGTGACCTGGTTGTAGATCGAGCGCCGCTCGGCCATCAGCGCGCGGATCTTGCGGTCGGCGTGCATGACGGTCGTGTGGTCGCGGCCGCCGAACTGCGCGCCGATCTTCGGCAGCGACAGATCCGTCAGCTCCCGGCACAGGTACATCGCGATCTGCCGGGCCGTGACCAGCTGGCGGCCGCGCGAGCTGCCGCACAGGTCCTCGACCGTGAGCCCGAAGTAGTCCGCCGTCGCCGCCATGATCGCCGTCGCCGTGATCTCCGGCGTCGAGTCCTCGCCCCCGGGGATCAGGTCCTTCAGGACGATCTCGGTCAGGCCCAGGTCCACCGGCTGCCGGTTGAGCGAGGCGAACGCCGTCACCCGGATCAGCGCGCCCTCCAGCTCGCGGATGTTCCGCGAGATCCGGGAGGCGATGAACTCCAGTACCTCCGGCGGGGCGTTGAGCTGCTCCTGGACCGCCTTCTTGCGGAGGATCGCGATACGCGTCTCCAGTTCCGGCGGCTGGACGTCGGTGATCAGACCCCACTCGAAACGGTTCCGCAGCCGGTCCTCCAGCGTGACCAGCTGCTTGGGCGGCCGGTCGCTGGAGAGCACGATCTGCTTGTTGGCGTTGTGGAGCGTGTTGAAGGTGTGGAAGAACTCCTCCTGCGTCGACTCCTTGTCCGCCAGGAACTGGATGTCGTCGACGAGCAGGATGTCCATCTCGCGGTAGCGCTTGCGGAAGCTGTCGCCCTTGCCGTCGCGGATGGAGTTGATGAACTCGTTGGTGAACTCCTCCGAGCTCACGTACCGCACGCGCGTGCCCGGGTAGAGGCTGCGCGCGTAGTGCCCGATCGCGTGCAGCAGGTGGGTCTTGCCGAGCCCCGACTCCCCGTAGATGAACAGGGGGTTGTACGCCTTGGCGGGTGCCTCGGCGACCGCGACCGCCGCCGCGTGCGCGAACCGGTTGGAGGCGCCGATGACGAACGTGTCGAAGAGGTACTTCGGGTTCAGGCGCGCGGTCGGCTCACCGGGGCCGCTCGCCGGTGCCGGCTGCGCGGCCAGCGGACCGGGGGCACCCGTGGTGGGCCCGTCGGGACGGCCGGGGCCGCCACGGTGCGCCGGCGGCTCGGGCAGTTCGCGGCGGACCGGGTCCCGCTGGTCGTACTCGGTCCGGGACGCGTCGTACTCCCCGCGCCCGGTGTCGTAGTCCGGCCGGGACGGTTCGTACTCCGCGCGCGGGCCGTCGTAGTCGCCGCGCTGCTGCTCGTACGGCGGCCGGTCCATGCCCTGCGGGCGGTAGTCCTGGGCCGGCGACCCGTAGGCGTCGGCGCCCGGGCCGTAGCCGTCCTGGGACGACGGCGAGGCGTACGGGTCCCGCTCGGGGAAGCCGAGCCGGGGCTGCTGCCAGCCGTAGTCGTCCTGCCCGGGGCGCGGCCAGGCGCCGGGCTCGGGGCGGTGGTACTCGGACGGGTAGGCCGGACGCACGGTCGGGAGCTGGTCCGGACGGGCCGGCGGGTGCTCGGTGCGCGGCTCGGTACCCGGGAGCTGCTCGGCGCCGCGGTGGCGGCCGTAGCCCTCGTACGGTCCGGAGGGCAGCTCCGGCTCCTCGTAGCGCGGCTTCGGGCTCTGCGGGGCGGCAGGTGCCGCGGGGGCCGGCGGTTCTCCCGCCGAGTCGTCCACGGTGATCGCGATCCGGATGGGGCGGCCGCACTCCCGGCTCAGGGTCTCGCTGACGATCGGCGCGAGACGGCCCTCCAGTACGCCCTTCGCGAATTCGTTCGGTACGGCGAGCAGAGCGGTGTCCGCGACCAGCGCGAGCGGCTGGCAGCGCCGGATCCAGTGCTCGTCCTTCGCCTCCACACCCTGTCCGCGGCCCTCGCCGAGGAGCTGCTCCAGTACGCGTGGCCACACTGCGGCAAGATCGGCAGGTACGTCAGCCACAGGGCACGCTCTCTCACAAGTCCCACGAACGTGTGATCCGGGGACGGGTCGGGATGGAATCCGGGTGGGTGGTCGGGGCGGTCCCGCTCGGCGGGGACAAGGGAACGATTCGGAGTTCAGCCACGGTAGTCAGCGCGACGGGTACGGTTCAAGTTGTTGTCCCCAGCCTGTGGACAGTGTCTCTCGGTGACCCCTGGTTTGACCGAATGGCGCAGCCCCGCGTACCGTAACCAGGTCGAGTTGTCGATGGCTGCTGCCGCCTGCCTCCGATGGGCACAGATCACTTCGGGTGATCGGGAAGCGGTGCACTCGGGCGTGACGCGAGCTACTCGTGGGCGCACGGTGACAGCCAGGACGGCACCCCGCCAACTACCGATTTCTTCTGGAGCCCCCGAGTGAGCAAGCGCACCTTCCAGCCGAACAACCGTCGTCGCGCGAAGACCCACGGCTTCCGGCTGCGTATGCGCACCCGTGCCGGCCGCGCGATCCTCGCGTCCCGCCGTAGCAAGGGTCGCGCCCGCCTGTCCGCCTGATCCCGATCAGGTCATGACGTCGTGCTGCCCACCGAGAACCGGCTGAGGCGGCGCGAGGACTTCGCGACCGCGGTACGACGGGGTCGTCGGGCCGGACGCCCGACTCTCGTCGTCCACCTTCGTAGCGGTGCCACGGACCCGCACGCGCCTGGGGAGAGCGCTCCCCCGACGCGTGCGGGTTTCGTCGTGAGCAAGGCCGTGGGTGGCGCGGTCGTGCGCAACACAGTGAAGCGCAGACTGCGCCATCTGATGCGTGACCGAGTCGCCCTGTTTCCCCCCGGTAGCCTGGTAGTCGTACGAGCGCTGCCCGGAGCGGGCGACGCAGACCACGCACAGCTGGCCCGAGACCTGGATGCCGCCCTACAGCGGCTGCTGGGAGGGGGCGCGCGATGAAGTACCCGCTGCTGGCTCTGATCAAGCTGTACCAGTGGACGATCAGTCCACTGCTCGGGCCGGTGTGCAAGTACTACCCGTCGTGCTCCCACTACGGCTACACGGCCATCGACCGGCACGGTGCGATCAAGGGAACGGCACTCACCGCCTGGCGCATCCTCCGGTGCAATCCGTGGTCGCTCGGCGGTGTGGACCATGTTCCGCCGCGTAAGCGCCCGCGGTGGCACGAAATGCTGCGCAACGCGTGGCGCGCACGCAAGGCGGGGCCCTCCGCCGCCGAACCGGCCACCGAAGCGGAGCTTGTTCCCGAGCCTCCTTCGAGCCCGGCCGCAGAGACCTCGTCCCATGCCCAAGGAGCATGATTAGTGGACACGATTGCCAGCCTCTTCAGCTTCATCACGACACCCGTCTCCTGGGTCATCGTCCAGTTCCACAAGGTGTACGGCGCGATCTTCGGCCCGAACACCGGATGGGCCTGGGGCCTGTCCATCGTGTCCCTGGTGATTCTGATCCGCATCTGCCTGATCCCGCTCTTCGTGAAGCAGATCAAGTCGACGCGCGCGATGCAGACGCTCCAGCCGGAGATGAAGAAGATCCAGGAGCGCTACAAGAACGACCGGCAGCGCCAGTCCGAAGAGATGATGAAGCTGTACAAGGAGACGGGTACCAACCCGCTCTCCTCGTGCCTTCCCATCCTGGCGCAGTCCCCGTTCTTCTTCGCCCTGTACCACGTGCTCAACGGCATCGCGACGGGCAAGACCATCGGTGTCATCAACGAGCCGCTGCTCGCGAGCGCCCGTAAGGCGCACATCTTCGGTGCTCCGCTCGCCGCCAAGTTCATGGACAGCGAGGACAAGGTCGCGGCGCTGGGCGCCACGCTGACCGACGTCCGGGTCGTGACCGCGGTCATGATCGTCCTGATGTCGTTCTCGCAGTTCTACACGCAGCGCCAGCTGATGACGAAGAACGTCGACACGACGGTCAAGACGCCGTTCATGCAGCAGCAGAAGATGCTGATGTACGTCTTCCCGGTGATGTTCGCCGTCTTCGGCATCAACTTCCCGGTCGGTGTCCTCGTCTACTGGCTGACCACCAACGTGTGGACCATGGGCCAGCAGATGTACGTCATCCACAACAACCCGACCCCGGGTTCCAAGGCCCAGGCCGCCTACCTGGAGCGCCTGACCAAGCACGTCACGCAGCACGGCAAGGTCCGCCGGCGCAGCGAGAAGGTCATCGTCAAGGCGATCGTCGCCAAGGGCCGCGACCGCAACGAATTCGAGCGCAAGTTCATCAACGCGCTGAACAAGGCCGGTCTCGCCGCCCAGCCCGACGGCTCGGTGACCCACAGTGCGGCCCAGGCCGCGGCCCAGACCGAGGAGGGCGCGGTCGCCGGTACCGCCACGGCCACCGCCGTGCGGCGCCAGCAGCCCAAGCGCCAGTCCAAGTCCCAGCGTCAGTCCGGCGCGGCCAAGCAGGCGGAGGACTCCCCGTCGCTGGAGAAGTCCGAGCCGCAGGACGCCAAGCCCGCCGCTGCCAAGCAGCCCCAGAAGCCCGGCTCGGGCACCCGCAGCAAGGCCCAGTCCGGCCAGCGCAAGGGTGGACCGCAGCGGCCCAAGTCCCCGTCCAAGAAGTAAGAAGGAGCCCATCCCGTGACGGAAGGCACCACCTCCGCCGCTGCCGAGGGTGCAGACACCCTCACCCGCCTGGAGCAGGAGGGTGAGATCGCGGCGGACTACCTGGAGGGTCTGCTGGACATCGCCGACCTCGACGGCGACATCGACATGGACGTCGAGGCCGACCGCGCCTCCGTGTCGATCATCAGCGACACCGGCAGCCGCGACCTGCAGAAGCTGGTCGGCCGGGACGGCGAGGTGCTGGAGGCGCTGCAGGAGCTGACGCGCCTGGCGGTGCACCGGGAGACCGGCGACCGCAGCCGGCTGATGCTGGACATCGCGGGGTACCGGGCCAAGAAGCGCTCCGAGCTGTCCGAGCTGGGCGCCAAGGCCGCCGCCGAGGTGAAGAGCAGCGGCGAGCCCGTGAAGCTCAAGCCGATGACCCCGTTCGAGCGCAAGGTCGTGCACGACGCGGTCAAGTCCGCGGGACTGCGCAGCGAGTCCGAGGGCGAGGAGCCGCAGCGCTTCGTCGTCGTGCTGCCCGCCTGATCGGTCCCCTCGTTTCACCGGCCCCGTCTGTTGAGCAGGCGGGGCCGAATTTTGTCAGCCTGGTAGTTCTGGTGGCCGGTGCGCGAAGCGCCGGCGCGGTACGGAAGGACGGTCCCCGTGACGGAGGCAGCGGAGCTTCCCCCCGCGCCCGAGCAGGCGCGGGAAGTGTTTGGTGATCGCTTCGCCGATGCGGTCCGCTATGCGGAGCTGCTCGCCGAGGCGGGCGTGCAGCGAGGCCTGATCGGCCCGCGGGAAGTGCCCCGCCTGTGGGAGCGGCACCTGCTGAACTGCGCGGTGCTCTCCGAGGCGGTCCCGGAGGGAGTGACGGTCTGCGATGTCGGCTCCGGTGCGGGGCTGCCGGGCATCCCGCTGGCCCTGGTCCGCGACGACCTGAACATCACCCTGCTGGAGCCCCTGCTGCGGCGCACCAACTTCCTGACCGAGGTCGTGGAGCTGCTCGGGCTGGACCATGTCACGGTGGTGCGCGGCCGGGCCGAGGAGGTCCTGGGCAAGCTGCCACCGGTCCATGTGGTGACCGCCCGGGCCGTGGCCCCGCTCGACCGTCTGGCCGCCTGGGGTATTCCGCTGCTGCGCCCGTACGGCGAGATGCTCGCGCTCAAGGGGGACACCGCCGAGGAGGAGCTGAAGGCCGCGGCGACCGCCCTCAGCAAGCTCGGTGCCGTGGAGACGTCCATCCTCCATGTGGGCGAAGGCGTGGTGGATCCGCTGTCCACGGTGGTGCGGGTGGAGGTCGGGGAGAGCCCGGGTGGCGTGCGCTTCGCCGCGAAGCGCGCCAAGGCCGCCCGTACCGGCCGCGCTCGCCGTCGTCGGTGAAACGAGCGATGAACGTCACTGATCCGTCCTGACGACGAGACGTACTCCACACAAGCTGCCAAACCTACGCAAGCCGGAGTGTCGCGAAGGTCCGGTCGCAGCGGCTGTGCATCGTGTTTCACGTGAAACGTCGCTCACTGCTGCACGGCATCATCAGTCGTGGCCGCGCTGCGGCCGAACCCCGCGACCGGAAGCCTCTCGGTGCCCTCCGAGAGGCTTCCGCTTCCCCGGACACCCCGTCCCTCTCCAGGGGTACGGAGGTGTCCACAGAGGTGGATTTCTCCACAGAACACCAGGCCTCACTGGTTCACGACCCCGAAGACATGGGAGGCTCTGTTCATTGCGAGCCTGAAGTCGAGGAGAGTGAATCCTTGCGGTCCGACGCCAACATCGCGGGACCGATGACCGATCCGGTCCCCGGTCCCCGTACCGAGTCGATGGGGGCGGATGTTTCACGTGAAACACCGCCTCCGATGGACGACACTCCCATCGGTCGTGCGGCCCAACTGGCGGTGGAGGCTCTCGGCCGCGCCGGCGAAGGTCTGCCACGACCGGAGCAGACCCGAATCATCGTGGTCGCCAACCAGAAGGGCGGTGTCGGCAAGACGACGACGACCGTCAACCTTGCCGCTTCGCTGGCTCTGCACGGTGGCCGCGTCCTGGTGATCGACCTCGACCCGCAGGGCAACGCGTCCACGGCCCTGGGGATCGACCACCACGCCGAAGTGCCATCCATCTACGACGTGTTGGTGGAGAGCAAGCCTCTCGCCGAGGTCGTCCAGCCCGTTTCGGATGTCGAAGGCCTCTTCTGCGCACCGGCGACCATCGATCTCGCCGGTGCGGAGATCGAGCTGGTGTCCCTGGTGGCCCGGGAGAGCCGGCTGCAGCGAGCCATCCAGGCCTACGAGCAGCCGTTGGACTACATCCTCATCGACTGCCCGCCCTCGCTCGGCCTGTTGACGGTGAACGCGCTCGTCGCGGGCGCCGAGGTCCTCATCCCGATCCAGTGCGAGTACTACGCACTGGAGGGCCTCGGTCAACTTCTGCGCAACGTCGACCTGGTGCGGGGGCACCTCAACCCCACCCTGCATGTGTCGACCATCCTGCTCACCATGTACGACGGCCGGACGCGCCTTGCGTCCCAGGTCGCGGAAGAGGTGCGCACCCACTTCGGTGACGAGGTGCTGCGGACGAGCATTCCTCGCTCGGTCCGTATCTCCGAGGCGCCGAGTTACGGGCAGACGGTGCTGACTTACGATCCAGGATCGAGCGGCGCCCTCTCGTATCTTGAGGCGGCCCGAGAAATCGCGCTGAAGGGCATCGGCGTCAGCTACGACGCGAGCCAGGCCCATATCGGCGCCCAGAAAGACCCGAGCATGGTGGAGGGGATCCAGTGAGCGAGCGACGGAGGGGTCTGGGCCGTGGTCTCGGCGCATTGATTCCCGCTGCCCCGACCGAGAAGGCCCCGGCCCCGGCGGCGATGGGAGGCGGAGCGTCCGCCTCCCCGGCGGCCGTGCCGGTGCTGACGACCGACCGCGGAGTGGCCGCCGCGAAGGTGGCCACCCTGCCGCCGGTCGCCCAGGACACCGAGCCGGCTCCGGCGAGTCCGGGCGCCGAGGTGCCTGCGCCTCCGATGGGGGCCCACTTCGCCGAGATCCCCCTCGACGCCATCACGCCGAACCCACGCCAGCCGCGTGAGATCTTCGACGAGGACGCGCTCCAGGAGCTGGTCACCTCCATCCAGGAGGTCGGTCTTCTGCAACCCGTCGTGGTGCGGCAGCTGGGTCCCGCCCGCTACGAGCTGATCATGGGCGAGCGCCGCTGGCGGGCCTGCCGTGAGGCAGGCCTGGAGGCCATCCCGGCCATCGTCCGGGCCACGGACGACGAGAAGCTCCTCCTGGACGCGCTGCTGGAGAACCTGCACCGCGCGCAGCTGAACCCGATCGAAGAGGCCGCTGCGTACGACCAGCTGCTGAAGGACTTCAACTGCACGCACGACCAGCTGGCCGACCGGATCGGGCGTTCCCGCCCGCAGGTCTCCAACACCCTGCGGCTGCTGAAGCTCTCCCCGACCGTCCAGAAGCGGGTGGCCGCCGGCGTGCTCTCGGCGGGCCATGCCCGGGCGTTGCTGGCCGTCGAGGACTCGGAGGAGCAGGACCGGCTGGCCCACCGGATCGTCGCCGAGGGGCTGTCGGTGCGGTCCGTGGAAGAGATCGTGACCCTGATGGGCTCGCGGCCCCAGAAGGCCTCACGCGCCCGGGGGCCCCGGGCCGGCTCCGTGCCCTCGCCGGCGCTCAGCGAACTGGCCACGCGGCTCTCGGACCGCTTCGAGACCCGGGTGAAGGTCGAGCTGGGCCAGAAGAAGGGCAAGATCACCGTCGAGTTCGCCTCTGCGGACGACCTCGAGAGGATCCTCAGCACGCTCGCCCCGGGCGAGAAGCTGGCGCTCCAGAAGAGCCTCCGCGAGAGCGACGGCGAGGAGACGCACGACTGATCCCCGGGCGGTGCCGCCCGGTGGGGCAGTGGAGCGGGGGGGGGGGCGGGGGGTGGGCGGGACGCCCGGCCCCCGGGGTGGTGGGCCCCCCCCCCCCGCCCCGCTCTTTGCTTTGAGGCGGTATCGAGTGAATCCCATCGTGGATACGATGCGATCAGGTATGGCACATCCACCGGACAGCATCTGCATCTGTGAGTGGGAGACGGGGGCCATGCGATCGATGAGCCGCACCGGACTGGTGAGCGCGGGTCTGAGCTTGGGAGCGGTCGGCGGATTCGTCGCAGCCTGCTCAGACGACGGAGCGCTCTGACAGCCGCTCGCGATGCGGCGGGTGAAGGAAGCGAGGATCAGCCTTCATGGGGCGTCGGCTCGTGCCGCTTACGCTGGACAACCTTCAGGACGTTCCCCACCGGTGCCGTTCGTGCGTCTTCTGGGAGCTCGACCCTGTCAGCGGCGAAGCGGCAGTGAAGGCGGGCACGGCCGCACCGGAGAAGGAGGCCTGGATCTCCGCCGTCCTGCTGGACTGGGGATCGTGCGGCCGGGTGGTGTACGTCGATGACGTACCGGCGGGATTCGTCCTCTACGCTCCGCCGGCCTACGTGCCACGCTCGACGGCCTTCCCCACGAGCCCGGTGTCGCCGGACGCCGTCCAGCTGATGACGGCCTTCGTGATGCCCGGCTATCAGGGGCAGGGACTGGGCCGGGTGCTGGTGCAGGCGGTGGCCAAGGATCTGCTGCGCCGGGGCTTCAAGGCGATCGAGGCGTTCGGGGACGCCCGCTGGAAGGAGCCCGCCTGTCTGCTGCCCGCCGACCACCTCCTGGCCGTGGGCTTCAAGACGGTCCGCCAGCACCCCACGCATCCCCGGCTGCGGCTGGAGCTGCGGTCCACGCTCTCCTGGAAGGAAGACGTGGAGATGGCACTCGACCGGCTCCTGGGAGCGGTCCAGAAGGAGCCGGCGCTCAGGCCGCTGTAGTCCCGGGCAGCGGCCGTGTGTGTGGCCGTATGTGCGAATGGGCCAACCCGAGAGGGTTGGCCCATTCGTGTTTCACGTGAAACGTCACTCGGCGATGAACTCTTCGAGGTCGCGCAGCAGCGCGGCCTTGGGCTTGGCGCCGACGATGGTCTTGGTGACCTCGCCGCCCTGGTAGACGTTCAGGGTCGGGATGGACATGACGCCGTACTTGGCGGCCGTGCCGGGGTTCTCGTCGATGTTGATCTTCACGATCTCGATCTTGTCTCCGTGCTCGGCAGCGATCGCCTCCAGGGACGGAGCGATCTGGCGGCACGGGCCGCACCACTCCGCCCAGAAGTCCACGAGGACAGGCTTGTCGTTCTTGAGGACTTCCTGGTCGAAGGAGTCGTCGGTCACAATCTTCAGGTTGCCGGCCACGGTGGGCTCCTTACCTTGGTCGTGCGGTGGGGCGGGGAGAGGGAGAGGTCAGACTGCGGTCTTCTCGGGTTCCGCCTGCTCCTCGTCGGCGAGGGCGGCGAGGTAGCGCTCGGCGTCCAGGGCGGCGGAGCAGCCGGTGCCGGCCGCGGTGATCGCCTGACGGTAGGTGTGGTCGACCACGTCACCGGCGGCGAAGACACCGGCCACGTTGGTGCGGGTGGACGGAGCGGCGACCTTCAGGTAGCCCTCCTCGTCCAGGTCCAGCTGGCCCTTGAACAGCTCGGTGCGCGGGTCGTGGCCGATCGCGATGAACAGACCCGTCACGGGCAGCTCGGACAGCTCGCCGGTCTTGACGTTGCGCAGCTTCAGGCCGGAGAGCTTCTGGTCGCCCTGGATCTCGGCGACCTCGCTGTCCCAGACGAACTTGATCTTCGGGTCGCCGAAGGCGCGCTCCTGCATCGCCTTGGAGGCGCGGAGGGTGTCGCGGCGGTGGACGACCGTCACGGACTTGGCGAACCGCGAGAGGAAGGTGGCCTCCTCCATCGCGGTGTCGCCACCGCCGATCACGGCGATGTCGTGCTCCCTGAAGAAGAAGCCGTCACAGGTGGCGCACCAGGAGACGCCACGGCCGGAGAGCGCGTCCTCGTTCGGCAGGCCCAGCTTGCGGTGCTGGGAGCCGGTGGTGACGATGACGGCCTTCGCCCGGTGGACCGTGCCCGCGGTGTCGGTGACGGTCTTGATCTCCCCGGTCAGGTCGACGGAGACGATGTCGTCCGGAACGAGCTCGGCACCGAAGCGTTCGGCCTGGGCGCGCATGTTGTCCATGAGGTCGGGGCCCATGATGCCGTCGCGGAAGCCCGGGAAGTTCTCCACCTCGGTGGTGTTCATGAGTGCACCACCCGCGGTGACGGCGCCTTCGAACACCAGGGGCTTCAGCGACGCACGGGCGGTGTACAGCGCCGCCGTGTAGCCTGCGGGCCCGGAGCCGATGATGATCACGTTACGGACGTCGCTCACGGCTTGATTCCTCGTCTCTGGTCTGCGTCAGTCGACCGGTGCGAGTCCCTTTCGGGACTCTCACCCCACCCAACGGATCCTACGGGGCGCGCATTCCCGGTGTGTCCGGGCACACGCATGGGCTGGGGTGGCCGAAGGAGTGTTCCAGAAGACTCAGGGACGCGCGAAGGACTGCTTCAGCAGGACCGTGCCGGCGGAAGCCGTCTGCCGGTGTACGCAGGCCGCGTCGATCACGTATGCGGTGACCCGCTTGCTGTCCTGGGCATCGGCCACGACGACGAGGTAGGCGGCCTTCCCCGCGTACGTTCCCGTCTTGGCCCCCAGGACGTCAGTGCTCTGCCGGAGCGCCTGCCGCACGCAGTCGGGAACCGGAACCGCGGTCTGGATGAAAGTGTTCGGGCCCTCGGTCGAGCCGGGGGTGCCGGACCCGCCGTCGGAGTTCAGCCGGGGCCTCCCGCTGCCCCGCTGCAAGCCCTTCTCGGTGGTGAGGAGGCCCTTCACCTGGTGCTGCACGCTGTCACCCGAGAAGGTCTCGGCGGAGGCGGTCGGTGTCCCGTGGGCCGTCGTGTGATCGCCGTTGTCGCCGAGCGACGCCAGGACCAGGCTTCCGGCGCCCAGTACCGCGGCCGTGAGAACGGCACCCAGGACGAGCCGGCCGCGGCGCCGTCCTCGCTTGTCCTTGCGCCCCGGTCCGGTCGCCGCACGCGGGCGCCCCGCGGGGCGGTCGGCGGAGGCCGATGTTTCACGTGAAACATGGCCCGCGGTGTCCTCGTCGCCGTTGGCCGGCGGTGCCTCGACGGTCAGCGGTGCCTCGGCGGCGAGGGCGGCGTCGATGCGCGCGGCCACATCGTCCGGCATCCGCTCCGGCGCCGGCACCGAGCCCAGCAGACTCCGGATCTCCTCCAGCTGGGCATACACGTCGGCGCACGCCTCGCACGCGTCCAGATGGCGCCGCACGTCCGTGCCGCGGTCCGGCGGCAGCAGGCCTTCGGTGAGGTCGGAGATCTCGGCGACGTCCGGGTGCCCGGCCGTGTCCGTCGTGGAAGTCACGCTCGCCCACCTCCGCCCTTCGCTACGGCTGAATCGCTCGGTCCCGCGTCCTCGGGGCGCCCACTCGGGGACCCCGTTGCCGGTGGGACGGATGGCCGCTCCCCCCGGTTCCGTCCCGGGCCGGCTTCTTTCGCGCCTCCGGTGCCGTCCGGTCCGGGGTCTGCGGTGCCTTCCGGCCGTAGGTGCGTGAGCAGCGGGAGCAGTCTGGCCCTGCCCCGGGCGCACCGGCTCTTCACCGTTCCCGTCGGCACGTCCAGGATCCGTGCGGCCTCCGCCACGGGATAGCCCTGCATGTCCACCAGGACCAGGGCGGCCTGCTGCTCCGGCGGAAGGGTGCCGAGCGCTTCGAGGAGCTGGCGGTGCACGTCCTTCCGCTCCGCCGGAGCCGAGGCGGACTCGTGCGGCTCCAGCAGCTGCTCCAGCCGCTCGGTGTCGTCGACCGGAGAGGTCTTGCGCGAGGCAGCCTTGCGCGCCCGGTCCAGGCAGGCGTTCACCGTGATCCGGTGCAGCCAGGTCGTGACGGCCGACTGGCCCCGGAAGGTGTGGGCGGCCCGGTAGGCCGACACCAGGGCGTCCTGCACCGCGTCAGCGGCCTCCTCGCGGTCCCCCAGGGTCCGCAGGGCGACCGCCCAGAGCCGGTCCCGGTGCCGCCGCACGATCTCACCGAAGGCATCGGGGTCGCCTTCCACATGACGAGCGAGCAGGTCGCGGTCGCCCACTCCGTCGTATCCGGCGCCCTCCGCCATCTGCCCCCTCCGGTCCGGGTGAGACGTCAGCCCGTGAACTTCACTTCGCCGATGGCCTGCTTGAAGCCGGCACTGGCGTACAAAGTGGAGTCGTACCCCGAGTTCGGCACGGCCGTCAGCCAGACGAGAACGAACCGCGTCTTGACCGGCTTGGTGACCTTCACCGTGGCGGTGGTGCCCGTGGTCGTGACGCTGCCCATCTTCGTCATGGAGTCCAGTGACGCGGGCGTCAGCGAGTCCGCAGCGTACAGCTCGACCGTCGTGTGGTCACCGCCGTAGCGCAGGTCGAGGGCGGCGGTACTGGGCTTCTTCGCCGAGCCGAGGTCGTACACGATGCCGACACCCGGCTTGTACGGCGCGAACGCCGGGCCCTCGTTGTAGCTCTTGGTCTTCCAGTACGTCGACGCGTCGCCGTCGTAGGTCTTGGACTCGGCGCCGGAGTTCTGGGGGTCGCCCTTGGCGACGAACTCCTGGCCGTTCTGGATCTTTATCGGGGTCGGCTTCGGCTTCACGACGTTCTTGTCGCCGCCGTCCGTCGTCTGGGTCTTGTGGGTGTCGTCCGTCTTCTCGCCCTGCTCCATCAGGGCGTCCGCCAGCTGCCAGCTGCCCAGGCCGAGGGCGGCGATGAGCAGGGCCGACACTGCCCACTTCAGGGCCTTGCCGGTGCGGCTCTGGAGCGGGGGCGGCGGGGCCGCGATCGGCTGGGTGGCACCGGGGTGCGGCGCCGGGCGGCCGTAGGTGCCCTGCTGGTAGGTCGTGCGCTGGTACTCCGGCGGGGCCGTGAACGCCGGCTCGGGCGGGCGGATGCGCGGCATCTCGCCGATCGCCTTCACCAGCTCCTCCGGTGTGGTGCACGGCGCCTCGTGCCGGGACGCCGTGGCCCCGTCGTTGACGAGGGCGCGCATGGTCAGCTCGGACAGGCCGCGGTGCACACCGGCCCGTACCTGGTCCGGGGCGATGAGACCGATGTCCTTGGGGAGACCGGACAGGCCGTAGGCGTCGCTCTCGTAGGGCCAGCGCTGGGTCAGCGCCGCGTACAGCAGGGCGCCGATCGCCTCCGTGTCGGTGCGCTGCGGGGTGTCGGAGCTGATGCCCCGCAGCGCCGCGTTCACCGCAAGGCCCCGGATACGCCACTGGCCGGTGGAGGCGCGCAGTACGGCGTTGGGGTTCAGCCGCAGATGGGCGAGGCCCTCCCGGTGCGCGGCCGCCATGGCCGAGGCGACCTGGCTGACCATCTGGTAGGCGTCGTGCGGCTCCAGCGGACCGCCGGCGAGGAGCGTGGACAGCTCGGTGGCGTCGGGCAGCCACTCGTGGACGACGTAGACGAGGTCGTTCTCCTCGACGGCGTCGAGGACCTGGACGAAGCGTGGATCACCGAGCAGGGCCGAGGAACGGGCGGCGGCGAGGACGGAACGGGCCCGGGCGTGGTCGGCGGGCAGTACATGCACGCCGACGGCACGACGGAGTTTCTCGTCGACCGCACGCCAACTGCTGAATCCGTCCAGACGGGTGACGCACTCCTCCAGCCGGTAGCGTCTGGCGAGCTTGTGACCGCTGTGCAGCTCCGGAGGCGATGCCTTCCGTGCGGGACCCTCGGTTCCGCCGCTCCCCTGTGCCTCGTCGCTGTCCGTGTCCCGCTCCGGGTTCTTGGCCACCCCGTCGGCCGTGGACTGGTCCGCCTGCGCGGTCAGCGGTTGCTCACCGCTGTTGTCTGCCACGTCGACGGCAGCCGTGCTCCGTTCCGCCACCGTCGTCCCTGCCTCCCCATCCGTTGCACGCTGTCCGACGCCGAAACCAATTGTGCCCACAGTCCGTCGCTATGCACGACACGCGGCGGCGGACGATGGTTGTGCGGCTACCCCCGCCTCAACGACCCAGGCGCCCGCGCACCATGCCGACGAGCGAGTTGAGTTCCTCGATGCGCATCCGGCGCGCGGCGACGAAGAAGACGCCGAACAGGACCGCACCGCCGACGAGCAGCGCGGCGAACGAGCCGATCACGCCCTGGCCGAGGGTGTGCCCGATGCCGTAGCAGGCGGCGCCGCTCAGCAGGGCCGCCGGCACCGAGGCGATTCCCAGCCGTGCGTACGTCCGCAGCACCCTGGACCCGTCCAGGTCCCCACCGAGCCGCTTACGCAGCCGGCGCCAGGCGACACCCACCCCGATGGCGTAGGCGAGGCCGTAGGCGGCGGCCATGCCGACGACCGCCCAGCGCGCCGGCAGCAGGAAGTAGCACAGCGCCGCGGCACCCGCGTTGACCGCGGCCACGATGACCGTGTTGTAGAAGGGTGTGCGAGTGTCCTCGTAGGCGTAGAACGCACGCAGGACGACGTACTGCACGGAGTACGGGATCAGGCCGAGGGCGAAGGCCATCAGCATGTAGCCCATGTTGGTGGCCGAGCCGGTGCCGGCGGAGCCGAAGACCAGCGTGCACATCGGGATACCGAGCGAGATGAACCCGAAGGCGATGGGCACGATGGCGACCGCGGTGGTGCGCAGACCCTGGGAGATGTCGTCACGGACGGCACCCGAGTCGCCCTCGGCGGCCGAGCGGGAGATCCGCGGCAGCAGGGCGGCCATCAGGGACACGGTGATGATGGCCTGCGGCAGGCCCCAGATCAGCTGGGCATTGGCGTAGGCGGCGAAGCTGGTGCCCGCGACGCCGGAGTCCTTGCCCGCGGCGATGGACAGCTGGGTCACCACCAGGGCGCCCGCCTGGTTGGCGAGGACGAACAGCACCGTCCACTTGGCGAGCATCGCGGCCTTGCCCAGACCGTGGCCCCGCCAGTCGAAGCGCAGCCTGATCCGGAAGCCGGTCTCGCGCAGGTAGGGGATCATCGCCAGGGCCTGGACGACCAGGCCGAGCAGCACACCGACGCCGAGCAGGCGCTGGCCCTCCGGCGGGATGCTCTCGACCGTCATGTGCGAGTTCGAGGCGGTGCCGTAGACCCAGATGAACATGCCGAGCGTCACGATGATGACGATGTTGTTCAGGACCGGGGTCCACATCATCGCGCCGAACTTGCCGCGCGCGTTCAGGATCTGACCCATCACCACGTGGACGCCCATGAAGAAGATCGAGGGCAGGAAGTAGCGGGTGAAGGTGACCGCGACCTCGTTCGCCGCCGGGTTGTTGGCCACGGGGTTGGCCAGCGCCCGCACCAGCAGGGGCGCGCCGAGCATCGCCAGCCCGGTCAGCGCGGCCAGGGCCACCATCACGAGGGTCAGCAGCCGGTTGGCGAAGGCCTCGCCGCCGTCCTCGTCCTCCTTCATCGAGCGCACCAGCTGCGGCACGAACACGGAGTTCAGGCCGCCGCCGACGGTGAGGATGTAGATCATGGTCGGCAGCTGGTAGGCCACCTGGAAGGAGTCGGCGAGGAAACCGAGGCCCAGCGCGGCGGCGATCAGCGCGGAGCGGACGAAGCCGGTGAGACGGGAGACCATCGTGCCCGCCGCCATGACCGCACTGGACTTCAGCAGCCCGGCGGCCCGCCCGCCCTTCTTGGCGGGAACGGCCGCGGCCGCGGAGGCGTCCGGCTCGACGGCCGCGGCCGGACCGGCGGGATCCGGAGCGACGGCCGGCGCGGGCACCGAGGACTGCGCCGGATATCCGGCCCCGGCGTACGGGTGGCCCTGCTGCGGGCCCTGACCGTGCTGCTGCGGGTACGGGCCGGGACCGAGGCCGCCGCCCGGTGCGGCGGCCGGTCCCGGGACGGCCGGGGGATCCGTGGGGGCGTGCCCGCCGCCCTGCTGCTGGTCCTTGAAGAGGTGCGCGAAGGCGTCGGGCTCGTGGTACTCCTCGCCGGAGTGCGAGACCAGGTCGTCCACGCCGACGAACTGGGTCGTGCGCGGGTCTTCGCCGTAGGGCAGGTACTGGGTGGCGCCCCCCGGCTCCGGCGCCGGGGTCTGCGCCCACACGTTCGGGTCGGGGGCGTAGGGCGACTGGGCGGGCGGGGCGTACAGCGGCTGCTGCTGGTCGTACGGGCCCGGGGGAGGCGGCGGGTGCGCGGCGCGGTCGTACAGCGCCTCGGCGACCGGGTCCTGGGCGGACAGGTCGTGCGCCCGGTAGGGGTCCTGCTCGTAGGCGTCCTGGAGGTACATGTCCGCCGCGTGCTGCGGCGGCACCTGGCCGGGCTCGGGCGGCGGCTCGGGGTAGCCCGAGCCGGCCGCGCCCTGACCGCGGTCACCGTCGTACGGCGCGTTCATGCTTACCCCACCTCATCGTCCCGGGCCCACCGGCCACGACATCGCTCAACGGTCCACTCTCTCACCCGTCCCGGACGGGTCGGCGCTTTCCGGTGCGGTGTCCGGCGCAGGGTCACTCGGCTGCTCCGGGTCCTCTGCCCCGGAGGCGGAGCCGGACTCTCCGGTGAGACGGTCCCCGGGTGCCCCGGGGTTCCCGGGCTCTTCTGCACCCTCCCCCGCCGTGCCGGGGCCGTCCTCCTCGGCCTGCCGGGCGGCGGCGCGCTTGCGCTGGGTGTACATCCGGAAACCGGCGAGCACCAGGAGCAGGACACCGCCGCCGATGACCAGCATCACGGTGGGCGTGACCTCGGTGACCTTCACGTCGAAGCTGACGGCGTCGCCGTAGGGCTGGCCGTCCTCGGTGAACAGCTGGGCGAGGACCGTGACCCGGCCGTTGGCGTTGGCCGAGGTGGTGAACTTCACCGACTGGCTGTGCCCGCCGGAGATGTCCACGCGCTGCTCGGAGTAGGCCTTGCCGCCGATCTTCAGACGGGTCGGCATGGTCGAGGTGAGGCGCAGCACCAGGTGGCCGACGGGCTGGACGAGGTTGTTCTGGACGGTCACCGGGATGGTGGCGCTGCGGCCCGAGAGCTTGGTCTCCGACTTGTCGATCAGCTTGACCTGGTCGGCCAGGTCGTCGACCCAGGCCTCCACGCCGTCGCGGTAGCTGCCCGCCTCATCGCCCCGGCCGCGCCAGGACGTCGACATCTCGCGGTTTATGGCCCGCCCGAACGGCGTGACCACGCGGGACTGGTTGGAGAGGACCACCCGGAACCGGTCGAGCTTGTCCTGGGTGCGGGCGATCTGCTCGAAGGCCGTCCTCGGCAGCTCCTCCCGGCGCAGCGAGGAGGGGTAGGCGGACCTCGACGGGATACGCGTGGTGGCGCCCGGGTCGGGCTTGTCCTTGGCCGCGGCGGTGAGGTTCTGGAACTGGGACCAGGTGCCGCCCTGGAGCGCCTTCAGCGCTGTCGCCATCGCCTGCGCCTGGCTCGCCGTGGGCGTGCGCTGCGGAGCGACGACGATGCTGCGCTGCTTGTCCGTCTGCGTGTTCAGCTCCAGGCTCTGGGCCAGGAAGCGCTGGACGGCCAGGGTGGCCGAGCCCGCCTTCGTCAGGTCGTCCTCGAACGCCGTGGACAGCCGGGCGTCGGCGACCACCGCCGTGGTGCCGCCGCCGACCGGACGCGCGGCGGACGGCGTGTACGGCAGTCCGGCGGTCTCCTGGAGGCTGTCGCTGCGGGCGATCACCCGGTCGGCGCCGGCGGAGGTCGCGACCTTCATGATCGACGGGTCCACGGCTCCGTCCACCGGCCAGGCGAAGTCGGTGCTCGGTGTGACGTGGAGCACCGTCTTGACGGTGATCGCGGCGACGTCGCTGGCGTCCTTGAGGTGGCTGAGCGAGCCGGTGACGCTGGTGCCGCGGTGCGCGAGGGAGGCCAGGTCCGGGTCGCCGAAGGGCAGTGCGACGACCTCCTTGCCGGCCACCGCCTTCTGCAGACCGGCCAGCCACTGCTTGGCGACGGTCTGGTGCTCCCGTGAGCCGGGCGTGCTGGTGCCGTCGGGGCCCTGGAGCCGGTAGTTGCCGGCGGCCATGGCGTCGACCGAGGCCAGCAGGTCCGGGTCGATCACCCAGGTGACGTCCAGGTCCTTGCCCAGCTCCACCATCCGGGCCAGCCGGCCGCCGGGGGCCAGGTCCTCGGCCAGGTCGTCGTCGAGGAACTCCGGCGTCTGGAGTTCGCCCGCGCCCGTCTTGGCGGTCATGTGGACCGTGGAGATCAGCGGCCACAGGAACGTCGTCTTCGTCTTGGTGTCGGCGTCCGACGACTGCCACGGCAGGAAGGTCCGCTGGATGCCGAGCACCTGGTCCCAGGGCTGGGCGGAGGTCTGGCCGGAGAGGGTGACCCCGAACTCGTAGACCCCGTCCTCGCCGAGGTCGAGCTTGTCCATGGGGACGGAGATCGTGAAGTGCTCGGCGACGCCCGGGGGCAGCTTGTCGAAGTTCTCCTCGTACTTGTCACCGACGTCGGTGCCGGTGCTGCCCTGCGTCTCGTCGGAGTGCCGGGCGACGGAGTCGATGGCCGAGCGGGTGGTCAGCGGGGGGCCCACCCGCAGCCCCACGTGGGCGTCGGTGACGGCCTGCTTGCCGTTGTTGGTCACCGTGCCGGACACGGTCAGCGTGTCGCCGTCCGTGGGGGCATTGGGGCTGAGCGAGTCGAGGGAGACGGACACCGTGTCGGAGGAGGCGGCCTCCGCGGGCCCGGCCGCGGGCAGCTGGAGCAGACCGGCCAGCAGTGGTGCCCCACAGAGCAGTGCTCCGGCGCGCTGCAGCCACCGGCGGGCAGGTGAGGCACTGGTCCTCTGGAAGTCAGCCGCCTCGGCCACGCGCTCGCCCGTCCCTCGTCGTCGTCAGTGGTCGTCGGAATGTGCGTCCACGCATGGTAACGATGCGCGCTGAACGGAAGTGCCGCGGTCTCCGCCACAAGATCGAAGGACAGCCGCGGCCCGTCCTCTATATCCAGTATCGAGGGGAGAGCGACCGTACGCCGCAAGAGCAGTGCTTGCGGCGGTTATGCCGGGAGCGGTCCGCACCGCCTTAATGGGGGCGCCCCTGGTCGCGCGGGGCACGTACCCTCTTCTGTTGTGCCGAACCCCAACGAAGACACTCCCTCCGCCCTGAGCCAGGCGCAGCAGCGCGCGGTCGCCGAACTGCTGCGGGTGGCCCCCGTCGCCGACGATCTCGCCCGCCGATTCCAGCAGGCCGGCTTCTCGCTCGCCCTCGTCGGCGGATCGGTCCGCGACGCGCTGCTCGGCCGGCTCGGCAACGACCTGGACTTCACCACCGACGCCCGCCCCGAGGACGTACTGAAGATCGTCCGACCATGGGCGGACGCCGTCTGGGAGGTGGGAATCGCCTTCGGCACGGTCGGCGCGCACAAGGATGGCTACCAGATCGAGATCACCACCTACCGGTCGGAGGCGTACGACCGCACCTCCCGCAAGCCGGAGGTGTCCTACGGCGACTCCATCGAGGAGGACCTGGTCCGTCGCGACTTCACGGTCAACGCGATGGCCGTGGCACTGCCGGAGAAGGAGTTCATCGACCCGCACGGTGGTCTGGAGGACCTCGCGGCACACGTGCTGCGCACGCCGGGCACGCCCGAGGCGTCCTTCTCGGACGACCCCCTGCGCATGATGCGAGCCGCCCGGTTCGCCGCCCAGCTGGACTTCACGGTCGCCCCCGAGGTCGTCACCGCCATGACGGAGATGGCCGGGCGCCTCGACATCGTCTCGGCGGAGCGGGTCCGGGACGAGCTGAACAAGCTCATCCTCTCCGCGCACCCGCGCAAGGGGCTGACGCTGCTCGTCGACACCGGGCTCGCCGGGCACGTGCTGCCCGAGCTGCCGGCGCTGCGCCTGGAAAGTGACGAGCACCACCGACACAAGGACGTCTACGAGCACACGCTGATCGTCCTGGAGCAGGCGATCGAGCTGGAGCAGGACGGCCCGGACCTCACGCTCCGCCTGGCCGCGCTCCTGCACGACATCGGCAAGCCGCGCACCCGCCGGTTCGAGAAGGACGGCCGGGTCTCCTTCCACCACCACGAGGTGGTCGGCGCCAAGATGACCAAGAAGCGCATGACCGCGCTGAAGTACTCCAACGAGCTGGTGAAGGACGTCTCACGGCTGGTCGAACTGCATCTGCGCTTCCACGGCTACGGCACCGGGGAGTGGACGGACTCGGCGGTCCGCCGGTACGTGCGTGACGCGGGCCCGTTGCTGGACCGCCTGCACAAGCTGACCCGCTCCGACTGCACCACGCGCAACAAGCGCAAGGCGGCCGCGCTGTCCCGGGCCTACGACGGTCTGGAGGAGCGCATCGCTCAGCTCCAGGAGCAGGAGGAACTGGACGCGATCCGTCCCGACCTGGACGGCAACCAGATCATGGAGATCCTCGGGATCGGTCCCGGTCCGGCCGTGGGTCAGGCGTACAAGCACATGCTGGAGCTGCGGCTGGAGAACGGGCCGATGGAGCGCGACGCCGCGGTCACGGCTCTCAAGGAGTGGTGGGCCGCACAGGGCTGAGTGAGTGCCGGGCGATGTTTCACGTGAAACACCCGTCCGGGACGGTGACGCCGAGGGGCGATGTTTAACAGAACGGAATAGAGTCGTTTAGGGAAAGATTTTTTGGCCAAT